>DASXWX010000395.1:0-5875 GCA_036503395.1 Candidatus Limnocylindrales bacterium | reverse complement strand
CGGGACCTTCGAGGGTCAGCAGTACGCGATCTACTCGGTTCCCATTGACGGCGCGGTTCGCCAGCTGATGCTCGTGGAGCCGGGCCGGGAGTCGAGCGTCTTCGTCGACCCGAACGATCCGACCGGAACGCGGATCGAGTGGCAGGGCCACTGGCGGATCCTCGAGCAGGCCTGGCGGTTCGCGCCGCTCGTCGAGAACTTCATGACGGCCTGGAACCAGCTGAACTTTCCGCGGCTGCTGCTCAATACCGCCGGGATCGCCGTCCTGAGCACGATCGGCGCGGTGATCTCGTCGACCCTCGTGGCCTATGGCTTCGCCAGGTTCCGCTTCCCGGGGCGGAACGCCCTGTTCATCGTCCTGATCGCGACGATCATCCTGCCGTTCCAGGTGACGCTCCTGCCGACCTACGTGATCTTCACGGCGCTCGGCTGGAACGGGACGTGGCTCCCGCTGATCATTCCCCACTGCTTCGCGAACGCCTACAACGTCTTCCTGCTTCGGCAGTACTTCCTGTCGATCCCGCGCGACCTCGACGAGGCGGCGATGATCGACGGCGCCGGGCCGTTCCGGATCCTCCGCTCGATCATCGCCCCGCAATCGGTCGCGGCGATCACCGCGGTCGCGCTCTTCCACTTCTTCTTCGCCTGGAACGACTTCTTCCTGCCGCTGCTCTACCTCGCCGACAAGCCCGAGCTCCAGCCGGTCTCGATCGCGATCCAGCAGTACAACGCCGCCTACGCGACCCAGCCGACGCTGATCCAGGCCACGGCGCTCATGACGATGGCCGTGCCGATCATCGTCTTCTTCCTCGCCCAGCGCGCGTTCATGCGCGGCGTGGTCGTCACCGGCGTCGACAAATGACCGGGCGCGACGCGACGGCGGAGGCACTCGGGCCCGAAATCGTCGAATGGCCCGCCATACCCGACGTGGCCTGGAGCCGCCGGATCGGGCTCCCCTGCCCGGACGTCGGCCATCCGCGGGTCTCCGTGCCGATGATCGACGATGGCGAATGGGCCGGCGTCCCGCTCGGCGGCCTGGGCGCCGGCAGCATCGGACCGACGTTCCGCGGCGACGTCGCGCGATGGCACCTCGAGGTCGGCGGACACCGCTTCGCGCCGCTGGCGGCATGCGCGTTTTCGGTGGCCGTGCTCGATCCGACGGGCGAGACCCGACCGACGGCCACGATGCTCTCTGCGCTCGAGGCGGATGACCTTCCGGGCTGGCCCCGCCTTCCCGTGGGTGGCGGCACGTACCGGGCACTGTTCCCCCGCGCCTGGATGTCCTTCGAGCCGTCGGAGCTGCCGGTGCGGCTCGTCGGCGAGCAGCTGAGCCCGGTCATCCCCGGCGACTACGAGGACAGCAGCCTGCCGGTCGGCGAGGTCGAGTGGACTGTCGAGAACCCGAGTGGTCGGCGACTGACGGTCGGGATCATGCTGTCGTGGCAGAACGTGCTCGGTGCGCGGCCACTCGAGCGGCCGAGCGCCGGCGCGTGCCAGGAGGCCGTGCGAGCGGACCGCCTGACGGCGATCCGGTTCTGGCCAGATGCGGCGGCCCCGACGTGGGCCCGGGGCGAGCTCGCGATCGCGGTCGCGGCCGATCCGGACGTCGTCACGTCCTTCCGGTCGCGGCTCGACGCACGGTCGGACACGACGGTGTGGGCCGACTTCGCGGCAGACGCACGGCTCGACGACGTCGCGGACGACCGGCCGGCGGCGGACGGCGAGGCCCTGGCGGGGGCGGTCGCGGCGACGGTGGCGCTCGAGCCCGGCGAGCGGCGGCGCGTCCGGTTCGCCATCGCCTGGGACCTCCCGCTCGTGGAGTTCGGCGCCGGTCGAAGCTGGCGAAAGCGCTACACCCGGTTCTGGGGCGCCAGCGGCGAGCGGTCGGTCGAGCTCGCGGCGCACGCGCTCGCCTCAGCCCAGGGCTGGCGCAGGGCGATCGAGGCGTGGCAGGCGCCGATCGTCGGTGATGACACGATCCCCGCGTGGTACCGGGCCGCGCTCTTCAACGAGCTCTACCAGGTCGTCGACGGCGGCACGTTCTGGGACGACGGCGAGGCGGGCGGCGAACCGCCGGCCGACGGGATCGGTCGCTTCGCGCTCCTCGAGTGCGTCGACTACCCCTTCTACGACACGGTCGACGTGAACGCCTCCGCGTCGGCCGCGCTGCTCGCCCTCTGGCCGCGGCTCGAGCGAAGCGTCGTCCGGAGCGTCGGCGACGCGATCGAGGTCGACGACCCGACGATCGTGACGATCGAGGCGACCGGAGCGCGCGTCCCGCGCAAGGCTTCGGGTGTCGTTCCTCACGACGTCGGCGGCCCGGGCGACGACCCGTTCGTCCGGCCGAACGCCTACCGGTTCCAGGACGTCAACGGCTGGAAGGACCTCGGCCCGAAGTGGGTCCTCCAGCTCTATCGCGACGTCCGCGCGACCGCGGACGTCGCCCTCGCCGCGGAGCAGTGGCCGCGCGTCGTCCGCCTCATCGACGGTCTCGCGGCCCTCGACCGGGACGGAGACGGGCTGCCCGAGCACGACGGGCTGCCCGACCAGACCTACGACACCTGGCCGATGCGCGGCCCATCGGCCTACGGCGGCTCTCTCTGGCTGGCCGCCCTGCGCGCCGCCGAGGAGCTTGCCCGCCTCGTCGGACGGGAGGGCGAGGCCGGGCCCTACCGAGCCCGCTTCGAGCGGGCCCGCGATGCCTTCGAGCGACGGCTGTGGCGGGGCGACAGCTATGCCTTCGACGACGGTGGTGGGCCGAGCTCCGACTCGGTCATGGCCGACCAGCTCGCCGGCCAGTGGTACGCCGACGTCTGCGCTCTCGGCGACCTGCTCGACCCGCAGCACGTGGAACGCGCGCTGGGGACGATCCACGCCCGCAACGTCGCGGGTTTCGGCGACGGCCTCCGGGGAGCCGTGAACGGGACCCGGCCCGACGGGTCCGTCGACCGTTCGAGCGAGCAATCGACCGAGGTCTGGGTCGGCACGACCTACACGCTTGCCGCGCTCATGCTCGGGCGCGGCCTCGTCGACGAGGCGTGGGAGACGGCCGCGGGCGCGGCGCGGATGACCTGGGAGCGCGGGCTCTGGTTCCGAACGCCCGAGGCCTACGACGCCGACGGCAACTTCCGGGCGAGCCTCTACCTCCGGCCGCTCGCGATCTGGGCGATCGAGGAGGCCCGTCGGCGAAGTCCCGGCTGACGCGGCCGACGGTCCGCCGAAACGCGATAGCCTGCCGAGACCGGCCAACCGGCATCCATTCCGTGGAGGTGCGCATGGGCCGCTCCAGCGTCGCGGAAACCGCCGACGACAGCCCGCTGCTCCTTCACCACGGGTGGCCGCGGTGACCGACCGTGAATCCCTCACGGTGTACGGCGCGGCGACGTGCGAGGACACCGCGATCACGCGAAGCCGGCTCGAGGCCCTCGGCGTCCCGTACCGCTACGTCGGGATCGACGAGGACGCGGGCGGAGCCGCGGAGGTCGCGCGGCTCAACGGCCGGCGGGTCACCCCGACGATCGTCCGCGCCGCGGCGGGCCTGATCGCCGAGTTCGATGCGGAGCCCGCGATCGAGCGGGTCGATGCTTTCGCCCGGGCGACCGGCGCGCCCATCGAACCGCCGCGCGGCCGGCAGCTCCATGGTCAGGTGATCACCCGCGCCATCCCGTTCGGGACGCTCGAGCGGACTGGCGGCGGGACGTTCTCGCTCGCGTCGCTCCGCGGTCGTCGGGCTGGGGCCGTCTTCTTCTCCCATCCGCCGACGTGCCTCGCCTGCTTCGGCTACGCGAAGCAGCTCGCTCGAGAGACGCCGAGCTTCGACGAGGCCGACGCTGATCCGATCGTCGTCGTCCGGGGAAGCATCGAGGAGGCGGCCGCGTGGACAGACGAGCTGCCGGCCGGCACCACACTCCTCGCCGATCCCGACGCGGCCTGGCGAAGAGACGTCGGTCGGGCGATCGAATGCCCGGCAGATGGCGTCCTGCTGGTGGTCGTCGACCGCTTCGCAGCACCGCGCGTGGTCTCGGCCGCGACCGAGGCCGGCGGGCTCGCGGCGCCCTCCGAGGCAACGAGCTGGCTGCAGTTCGTGGCGCTCGACTGCCCGGAGTGCTGTGGCGAGATCGCCTGGCCCGACTGAGCGGCGGAGGTCCAGGTCGGGCCCAACGCGGCGCTACGCGGAACACCGCGCCAACCGGACCGGCCGGTTCGGCGCTTCCGCGTCGAGGAGCCGGGCTCAGACGATCCCCGCCTCCTGGCGGGCCGCCGCCTCCTCGAGCCGGCCCGCGACCGCGGGCGGCGCGTCGGCCAGGATCGCCTCGAGACGGTCGACGAGGACCGTCAGCGACGCGTCGCGTACGGCCTCTACCGCACGGTCGGCCGCGGCCTCGACCCAGGCGGCGGACTCGGCCGGCAGGGCACCGGGGTCCGACGGGCCGAGCAGGTCGAGCGCGATCGCCCGGAGGTCGCCCCGCGAGGCGACTTCGAGCCCGAGTGCGGGCAACACGCCGGACGAGCCGCGGCGACAACGGCCTGGCGATGCCGTCGGCCCGACCGTCGCCGACGCGAGGGATGAGCCCGATCCAACGGACCGGCCCGGTCAGCAGCGGCTCCCACCGAAAGGCGCCCGGTTGGCGATGCTCGAGCGTGGCGAGCAACGGCTCGGGGTCGTGATCGACGGCCAGCCTGACGGCCTCGCCGGCCGAGAGCGTGCCAAGCGCCTCGAGGATCGGTTCGAAGGGCGGGTCGCTGTGGACGCCCTCCTCGATACCGCAGGCGGTGAACTCGGTCGTGGCTGGTGGACCGAGCGGGATCGTCGGCACGAGCACGTCACGCCTCCCCGACCGCATCGGCCCCGGCCGGCCGCGCGATCCGGACCCGCCAGATCTCGGGCCCCTGCTCGAGATACTCCCAAGTGAACCGGCCGGCCTCCTCGGCCGCGAACTGGTAGTAGAGCGGCTTCGGATCGTGGTCGTTGCGGAGCTCGAAGCCCGCGCCCGCACCGAGAGCGCGGAACGTGTCGACGATCAGCGCGTGGCGGCGAGCAGGCGGTTCCTCGCGGACGTCGAGGACGGGATCGGTGGGCATCTCTGCGCTCCTTGTCGGCGCTTCTGCATGGATGACTGAGATCAACCGACGAGCTCGTGCATCCCGGCGAGGAGCGCGGCGTCGCGATACTTGATATTTACGGCTACCGCCGTGCAAAATGCAAGTGTGATGCGGACGAGCGGCGGTGCGCCCGAACCTGATCGCCCGAGCGGCGGCGCCGAGCATCACCGCCTGCTGGCCGGCATCACCCGTTCGCGGCTCCTCGGCGTCCTTCGCGAGGGCGGTCGGCCGCTCTCGATCCGCGATCTCGCGACGGCCGTCGGCCTCCACCCGAATTCGGTCCGCGAGCAGCTCGAGCCGCTCGTCGCCGCGGGTCTCGTGAGTCGCTCGGCGGCCGCACCGGCGGGCCGCGGTCGCCCGTCGCTCCGTTACACCGCGGCCCCCACCCGCGACGACGCCGCGCCCTATCGTGAGCTCGCACGCGTCCTTGCCGAGGAGCTCGGAGGGCGGCCGGACGCGACCGAGCGCGCGGTCGACGCAGGTGAACGCTGGGGCCGGCAGGCTGCGGAGACGCCGACGGCAGGCACTCCCTTGCCGCGGGATCCCGCCACTGCAACGGACGCGCTCGTCTCGCTGCTCGACGCCAACGGGTTCGCGCCCGAACCGGCCCCGGACGGCGGGGTCATCCGTCTCCTGCGGTGCCCGTTCGGCCAGCTCGCCCGCGAGCGTAGCGACGTCGTGTGTGGCGTCCACCTCGGGCTCATGCGCGGCGCGCTCCGTGAGCTCGGCGCGCCACTCGATGCGGTACGCCTCGAGCCGTTCGTCGAGCCGA
>DASXWX010000394.1:0-4647 GCA_036503395.1 Candidatus Limnocylindrales bacterium | reverse complement strand
GATCATCATCCTGACCTCGCACGATCTCACGACCGCCGACAAGGAGCGGCTCAACGGCAAGGTGCTCGCCGTCGTGAGCAAGGGCGCCGAGGCCCAGACCGGCCTCCGGGAGTGGCTGTCGCGGATCCGACCGGAACTGGGCGCGGCTTGAGCGCCGAGGTCCGCCCGATCCGCGTCCTGCTGATCGAGGACGAGCCGGCCAATCGGGCCCTCGTTCGCGCGATCCTGGCGCGGACCGACGGCTCGGGCCTGCCGCCGATCACCCTCGTCGAGGCGAACACGCTCGGGAACGGCCGGGCTCAGCTCGCGGCCGGGGACGTGGACGTCGCCCTGATCGACGTGCGCCTGCCGGACGGAAACGGGCTCGACCTCGCGAGCGAGCTCGGGCGGCGAGGGCCGACCGATCGACCTCGAACGGTCATCGTCAGCGCCAGCGTCCTGCCTTCGGAACGACAGACCGCCCTGGCGACGGGCGCCGACGCCTTTCTCGGCAAGCCCTTCAACCGCGCCGACCTCGTGGGGACGCTGCTCGCCCTCATCGGCTGACCCCCGTCACCGGTCGCCTCGCAGACGCGCGAGCTCCGGCATCTCGTGCGAGCATCGACATCGACCGACGCGACGTTCGCGCGGGCCGCCCGGAGGAGGCGAGCGATGGCAGCTGCTCCCATCATTCTCGTGCCTGGCTTCTGGCTCGGCGCGTGGGCCTGGGACGAAGTCCGGGCGGCGCTCGAGGCGGCCGGCCACGACGTGACGGCGATCACGCTCCCCGGACTCGAGTCGGCGGCCCAGGATCGGTCGGGGCTCACGATCGAGGACCACGTGGTCGCGATCGTCGCCGCGATCGAGGACGCGCCGCGACGGCCGGTCGTCGCGCTCCACAGTGCGACCGGCTTTTCCGGCTATGCCGCGAGCGATCGTGTTCCGGACCGCATCGCGGCGATCGTCTACGTGGATACGGCTCCCGGAATCGGTGCTGTCGATCCCGAGTTCGGCGACATCGAGAAGCCGATGGTCTGGAGCGATGTCGAGGCCGAGGAGAACCTCGACGGGCTCTCTCCCGAGCAAATCGAGACGTTCAAGCGGCGCGCCGTTCCGGAGCCCGGGGCAATACTGCGCGAGGGCGTGCCGCTGACCAACGAGGCGCGAAAGGGGATTCCGAGCACGATCGTCGCCACGAGTTACACGCCGGAGGAGTACCACGCCTACGCGCGCGACCACGATTGGTCGTTCCTGGCCGGGATCAAGGAGCTGACGAACCTGAGCTGGGTCAGCCTGCCGACGAGCCACTGGCCGATGTGGTCGCGGCCGCAGGAGCTCGCCGAGATCATCGGCCGGGTCGCCTCGGAGCACGCCAGCGACTGACGGATGCGACCTCGTCAGGGCCCATCGTGGCTGCAATGCGCCGCTCGGGGATGCACCGCGCCTTCGCGATGGGCCTGCCCCCATCCTCTCGTGTCGGGGCCATCGGCCCGCGATCCCGGAGGAGGACGAGATGGACGCCATTGCATTGCTCGAGGACGACCACGGCCGGATCAAGAAGCGCCTGAACGAGCTGGACAAGACGACCGAAGGCGACGAGCGTCGACGCGAGGAGCTGTTCGCGACGATCAAGGGCGAGCTGGTCGTCCACGAGATCATCGAGGAGGAGATCTTCTACCCGGCCCTGAAGGAGCACCCGAAGGCTCGGGACCTCGTCCTCGAGGGCTACGAGGAGCACCACGTCGTCGACACGATCATGGGCGAGCTCGAGGGGATGGACGTCACCGACGAGATGTGGACGGCCAAGGCGACCGTGATGAAGGAGAACCTCGAGCACCACATCGACGAGGAAGAGAAGGAGCTGTTCGTCAAGGCCCGGCAGGTATTCGACGAGAACGAGCTGGACGAGCTCGGCCAGCGGATGACCGAGAGGAAGAAGTCGGCGCAGAAGGAGCTGAACATCCCGGCCGGAACCTAGCGACCCGCTCCGGCGTTGACGACCAGATGAGCCGGCTGGCCGTCTACGGCACCCTCGCACCCGGCCGCGAGAACCACCACGAGCTCGCCGGTCTCGCCGGGGAGTGGCGACGAGGCCACGTCCGGGGACGGCTCTACCCGCAGGGCTGGGGCGCGGCCCTCGGCTACCCCGGCCTCGTGCTCGACCGCTCCGGGCCCGACGTGCCCGTCCAGGTCTTCGAGTCCGTCGACCTCGCCACGCACTGGGCGCGTCTTGACCGGTTCGAGGGCCCCGGCTATCGGCGGGTCTCCGCGACGGTCACGGCCGGGGACGACGAGATCGAGGCCTGCATCTACGTGCTGGCGACGGATCCGGCGTGCTGATCATCCTGCCGCCCTCGGAGACGAAGCGGCCGCCGTCCGGAAACGGGAAGCCGCTCGACCTCGCCGCGCTCTCGTTTCCCGAGCTGACGGAGCTGCGCAACCGGATCCTCGACGCGCTCACCGAGACGAGCGCCGGGGCCGACGCCTTCGCCCGACTGCGGGTGACCCCGACGAAGGCCGAGGACGTCGCCCGCAACACATCGCTTCGTGAGCTCCCGACGATGCCGGCGTTCGAGGTCTACGCCGGCCCGCTCCACCAGGGCCTCGACGCCGGGTCTCTTTCCACGGCGGCCCGAGCACGGGCGCGACGAAGTGTCGTCGTGACCTCGTCCCTGTGGGGCGCGCTCCGCCTCGACGATCCGATCCCTCCCTACCGGCTCGACATCTGTTCGATGCTCGTCGGCATGGGTCGGCTCGAGCCCACGTGGCGGACCGTCCTCCCGGACGTCCTCGGTCGGGCTGCCGGCGGGACAGGCCTCGTGCTCGAGCTCCGGTCGCCGTCATACCTCGCGGTCGGCGCGCCGAAGGGGGCCGACGAACGGACGGTCGTCCTCCACGTCGCGCAGGGGTCGGGCCGTCACCGCATCGGCGACGTCGTCGCGAAGCGGGTGCGCGGGGAAGCGGTCCATCACCTCCTCGAGATGGGCGCCGATCCTGACGATCCCGGCGAGCTCGCGACCATCCTCTCCGAGCGCTGGCCGACGCACCTCGCAGCCGGCTCTCGCAGTCGTGCAGCCTGGACGATCACCCTTTCGACGCACGTGTGAGGCGCGACGCCGCTCCGGGCGGGAGCGGCGCGATAGGGACAACGACGCATTGCCGTCCCGTCGGCCGGAGTGCAGATTTCCGCCGCCGGGGGACTCCGTGTGGTGCCGAGGCTGCGCGGAGATCGCGGCCGCCTTCCGGGAGAGGCGGCCGCCCGGCCTGACGGAGGGGAGCGGGCATGGCCGATCCGGTCCTGGCATGGGCGATCTTCGGTACGGCCTGGGTCGTCCTGCTCGCCGTCAACATCCGCCGTAGTCAGCGCAAGCAGCGCGGCGAGCCGGTGCCTCCCGCCGACTAGTTACGGGACGCGGCCTACGGCCCGAACGCGTTCTCCGGCGCCGGCTGCGATCATTGGGATCTCCTGTCACACCCGTTGAGTCCGTGGGGTCACTCTCTCGACAGCGGCCGAGCGGGAGGTCCTGACCATGACCGACGAACAGTGGCTCGCCGAGCGGTTCGAGGAGCATCGTCCTCGCCTTCGGTCGATCGCGTACCGGATGCTCGGCTCACCGGCAGAGGCCGACGACGCCCTGCAGGACGCCTGGCTGCGGGTCAGCCGGGCAGGCGCCGACGACGTGGACAACCTCCGGGCGTGGCTCACGACGGTCGTCGCCCGCGTCTGCCTCAACATGCTGCGCGCCAGGAAGACGCGGCGGGAGGGGTCGCTCGACGTCTATCTGCCCGATCCCGTCGTCAGCTCCGAGGATGGCCTCGATCCGGAGCAGGCGGCCCTGCTCGGTGATTCGGTCGGCCTGGCAATGCTCGTCGTCCTCGACGCGCTGACACCGGCCGAGCGGGTCTCCTTCGTCCTCCACGATGTGTTCGGAATGCCGTTCGACGCGATTGCGCCGATCGTGGGCCGGACGGAGCCGGCTACGCGGCAGCTCGCCAGCCGTGCTCGCCGGCGGGTGCAGGGCGCGCCAGTGCCGGACGTCGACCTGGACGGGCAGTGGGCGGTGGCCGACGCCTTCCTCGCGGCCGCCCGCGACGGGGACTTCGAGCGACTCCTGTCCGTGCTCGACCCGGACGTCGTCGTCCGCTCCGACGGCGGTGCCGCCCGGCCGAGCCTCGTCTCCGAAACGCACGGCGCGCAAGCCGTCGCCGCCCAGGCGATGTCGTTCCGCGGGTTCGCGTCGACCGCGACGAGGGTGCTCGTCAACGGGACCCCTGGCGGGATCGCCTGGTCGCCCGACGGGACGCCGTTTGCCGTCCTGGCCCTCACCGTCCGGGGCGGGCGAATCGTTCGGATCGACGTGCTGGCCGATCCCGACCGGCTCGCGGGCCTCGACCTCACCGAGGTGGCCCGCTGAGCGTTACTCACTCGCTGTCACGTTCCAGGGGCGGCGTGGGTCCCGTGAGTGAGAAGCAACACAGAAGGAGTCTCACCCATGACCGAAGGCGTCACCTCGATGAGCAGCGGAAGGCACGCCACGGCTCGCGTGCCCCGGCACGTCGCGCTCTTCAGCTCATTTCTCAGGATCCTCGTCGCCCGCGGCGTCCCGCTCGGTCCGAATGGGCTCCTCACCATCCGGGGACGGATCAGCGGCCAGCCTCGGACGGTCG
>DASXWX010000393.1:0-5646 GCA_036503395.1 Candidatus Limnocylindrales bacterium | reverse complement strand
CATCATCCCCACCAGGGCCAGGCCGTAGAGCAGGTACTGGTAGTTGATGAAGTTGATCGCGTTGAGGTCGACCGGTCCGATCGGCGCGAGGTGGAGCGACTTCACGAACGCGTCGAGCTGCTTGAGGCCCTGGGTCTGGAGCTCGTAGACGATGAACGCCCCGGCCGAGACGCCCCAGATGTTGCCCATGCCGCCCAGCACCACCATCGCGAGGGCGGTGAACGAGACGGTGAAACCGAAGCTGTCCGGGGAGACCGTCGAGAGCTTCGAGGCGAAGAAGACGCCGGCGAGGCCCGAGGTCGAGGCGCCGATGGCGAAGGCGAGCAGCTTCGTCGTCACGGTGTTGATGCCCATGCTGGCGGCGGCCAGCTCGTCTTCGCGCAGCGCCACCCAGGCACGACCGAGGCGCGAATCCTGCAGCCGGTAGAGGAAGATGACGGCGATCGTGATGATCACGACGATCGTGGCGTAGTACGGCCACGGGTTCGTGAACCCGAAGCCGTTGATCCCGAACAGGCCGTACAGGTTGGGCTGGCCGATGCCGGTGATCCCGTTCGTGCCGCGGGTGTACTGGTCCGCGTTCCGGAAGACGACCGGGACGATCTCGCCGAAGCCGAGGGTCACGATCGCGAGGTAGTCGCCTCGGAGCCGGAGCGTCGGCGCGCCGAGGAGCAGCCCGAAGATCGCGGCAACGAACGCCCCGATGAGGAGCATGACCCAGAACGGGGCGCCAAAGTTCGTGAAGCTCGAGTTGCCGTACGCCATCGTGTAGGCGCCGATCGCGAAGAATGCGGCATAGCCGAGGTCGAGCAGCCCGGCCAGCCCGACGACGACGTTGAGGCCGAGCGCGAGCAGGACGAAGACGCCGGCGTTCGCGAACGTCCCGACCCAGACGTCGAGGCGACCGAAGCCGCTGAACGGCGGGATCAGGGCGACGATCGGCAGGATCGTCGTGACGATCGCCGCGACGATGACGATCGAGAGCGACTGATGCCGGTCGAGGAAGACTCCCGTTCGGGCCACCGGAGCGGGCAGGCGGGTCACGCTCGGTCTCCCAGCTGCTGGCCGAGGATCCCGGTGGGTCGGAAGATGAGGACGAGGACGAGCGTCCCGAAGACGGCCGCCTCGCTCCAGCGGCCGTACCCGAACACCGAGGCGAGGACCTCGATGAAGCCGATGATGAAGCCGCCGATCGCGGCGCCGGTGGTGTTGCCGATCCCGCCCAGGACGGCGGCCGTGAACGCCTTGAGGCCGGCCTGGAAACCGATGTTGAACACGGTCACGCCGAAGTAGAGGCCCTGGACCACGCCGGCGGCACCGGCGAGCGCGGAGCCGATGAAGAACGTCAGGGCGATCGTCGAGTTGATGTTGACGCCCATGATCTGGGCCGCTTCGCGGTCGATCGCGGTCGATCGCATGGCCCGACCCAGCCGGGTTTGGCTGATGAAGACCTGGAGCGCGGTCATGAGGACGATGGCGAGGACGATCACGAACAGGTTGATCGCCCGGATGGTGATCGGACCGAACGTCAGGATCGGGTTCGGGATCACCTGCGGCGAGGTGACGATGGAGTTGCTGATGCCCACGAAGATGATGTTCTGGAGGATGAAGCTCACCCCGATCGCGGTGATGAGCGGAGCGAGGCGGGGAGCGTTCCGGAGCGGGCGGTAGGCGAGACGTTCGATCACGACGCCGACGACGCCCATCACGACCATCGCCACGAGGAACGCCAGCACGAGCACGCCGGCCAGCAGGACCGGGTTCTCGATCGCGCCCGTGAAGCCGAGGTTCGTCAGCAGGGCCCACGACACGAACGAGCCGCACATGAAGATCTCGCCGTGGGCGAAGTTGATCAGCTCGATGATCCCGTAGACCATCGTGTAGCCGAGGGCGATCAGGGCGTACACGCCGCCGATCGTCAGGGCGTTGATGAACTGGTCCTGGGCCTGTGGGCCCGAGCCCCAGATCATCAGCAGGTAGGCGGCGACGAGCGCCACCAGCACCGCCAGCGGCGTGTTCCAGCGACCGAGGTCGAGACGCGCCGCCATCTGTCCCGGGCCGGTTGCCGTCGCCGTCGTCACTCTCTGGTCACCCCGTCAATGCGCGAAGGCCGGGGCTCATCGCTAAGCCCCGGCCTTCGGTTTGGTTCAGGGTCTCAGCCGACCGGTTCGGCCGTGAAGTCGCGCTGCTTGATGAACTTCCAGTCCTTGCTCGCGGAGTCGTACTGGTAGTACGAGATCGTGTGCTGGGTCGTGTCGCCGTTGGCGTCGAAGCCGACCTTGCCGAGCACGGTGTCGTACGTGTGGCTCGAGTCCGCGACATACGCCCGGACCGCCTCGCGGAGCTTGGCGAGGTCGCCACCGGCGGTGCCGGCAACGGCCTGAAGCGCCTGGAGGAAGATCTGGGTGCAGGCATAGCCCGGCGCGCTGTAGGAACCCGGGTCGCTGCCGAACTTCGTCTTGTAGTCCGCAGCGAACTTGTCGGGGTTGGGAATGTCGTGGATCGCCGCAACGGTGCCGTAGCTGTTCGCGTCACCGTCCGGGCCGGCGATGTTGAGGTACGAGCTCGCCGTCGCCGCCGAGCCGTCGACGATGCCGTCGCCGCCGACGAGCGGGATGTTGGCGAGGCCCTGCTGCGCCATCTGCTTGCGGAAGAGGCCGATGCCGGACGTGGTCACGCCGCCGTACATGACGACGCCGAGCCCGCTCATGCCCTTCGCAGTCGTGACGTAGCTGGTGAAGTCGGTGGTGCTGTCCGGCACGCCGTCCCGCTTGAGGATCTGGCCGCCGAACTTCTGGTACGCGTCGGCGAAGCCGTCTGCGAGACCGACGCCGTAGGTCTGCGTGTCGTCGAGGACGTAGGCCGTCTTCGCACCGGCGACGTTGTAGGCGATGTCGGCCGTGCCGGCCCCCTGGTTGTCGTCGGTCGTTGCGACGCGCACGTACGCGATCTTGTCCGGGTTCGTCTGGCGGAGCGCCTTCGCGGCGTCACCCTTCGTCAGTCCGACGGCCGTGTTGGCCGGGCTGCACTGCATGAGGCCGGCCGCGTTGCTGACCGGGATCTCGGCCTGGGCGACGTTCGAGTTGTACGGCCCGACGACGAACAGGACCTCCGGATCGCTGGCCAGGGTCGACATGTTCTGGGCGCCCTGGTTCGGGTCGTGCTTCCCGTTGACCGCGTCGTCCTGCTGGTTGATGGTGACCGTAAAGCCGTCGACCTTGATCTGGTCCAGGGCGAGCGCGACACCGTTGGCCGTCGGGACGCCGTTCGGCGCCTCGCCGCCGGTCATCGGCAGCTCGATCCCGATCTTGATCGCCGTGCCGCCGCCGGCGGCGCTCGCCGGCGCGCTGGCGCCCGTGCTTGCCGCTGCGCTCGCGGCCGCGCTGGGCGCGGTGCTCGCACCACCCTGGCACGCCCCGAGGGCGATCGCGGCCGACGCCGCGAGCACGGCAACCTTGCTTGACTTCATGCGACCTCCTCCTCATCCCGGTCGTTCCCCGTGCCCGCGCCGAGCCGGCATCCGGCGCGTCCTCCGCGACCCTTCGCAAGCGAGACGCCCCCGCCTGTTGTGACGGGGTGGGGCGCCCGGCGCATGGTGCCGACGGAGGGCGGCGCGGGGAGTTCGGCTCGTGCGGTAACGCAGGTGACCGCCGAAGCGATGCCGTATCATAGGCGCTGGCGACCCGAATGCAAGACGGTGGTCGTGCGACCCGGGCGTGGCTGCCGAGCGTCAGAACGCTCGCCCCCCGTGCGGCGCGCCGGCACCGGAGCGGCTCCAGTCAACGGCTCGAGACCGTGGTCATGCCACACGGGCGCCTCCTCGAGGTGGACTCGCGGCGTGGAATACCTGGTCCGGACGGCCCGCATCACCGACATCGAGCGCCTGGTTGCGCTCGCGGGCGATGCGCTCCGGCTGCTCGACAGCGGCACGTCGCCGCTCGGGGCAGCGGATCTCTTTCGCCAGCTCGTCTACCTCCCGCAGGCGGACATCGTCGTGGCCGAGGCGCGTCGCGAGGTGGTCGGTGGGGCGATCCTCGTCCTTCGTCCATCCGTGAGCGCAGGAGGCTACGTCGGCTCGGTCGACCTGATCGTCGTCGATCCCGACCACGATCTCGACCGGGTGACCGAGGCCCTGCTCGAGGAGCTCCTGCGGTCGGCCAAGAACAAGGGCTGCACGGTCGTCGAGGCCGTGCGTCCGGACGACCCCGAGGCGCGCGCCCGTTGGGAGCGGCTCGGGTTCGTGGATGCCGTGCCGCTCGTCTCGCGCTCCGTCGCCGTTCGCACCGCGGCGCGACGGAGCTAGTCAGCGACCGGCCCGGTCGGGGTCGGTATCAGAAGGAGTCGGATGAGCAAGAACGTCGCCGTCTTCGTGGACGTGGCGAACATCTTCTATGCGGCAAAGGCGGCCAACGTCGACATCGACTACGTCACGCTCCTCAAGTCGGCCGTTGCGGGGCGCGACTTCGTTCGGGCCTACGCGTACACCGGGCTCGATCCGGAGAACGAGAACCAGCGCAACTTCCACCAGTTCCTCGCCCGGCACGGCTACAAGGTCGTCAGCAAGGACATCCGCAAGTACGGCGACGGCAAGGTCAAGGCCAATCTCGACATCGAGCTGGTCGTCGACATGCTCAAGACCGCCCGAAACCTCGACGTCGCGATCGTCGTCTCGGGCGATGGCGATTTCGCGCCCGCGATCCGGGCAGTCCAGGAGATGGGTGTCCGCGTCGAGGTCATCAGCTTCCGCGGCAACACGTCGTCGGACCTGATCGACGTCGCCGACATCTTCACGGACATCACCCAGGTCGCGAAGGTCGAGAAGGGCTCGCGCTCGGGCCGGCGGGTCGCCGGCGACGAGGAGGACCTGTCGATGACCGAGGTCCCCGAGAAGCAGACCGAGGGTCCCGCCCGGCCGCGCAGTCGACGCGGCGGTCGCGGTCGCGGGACCGAGCGGGAGGTCGCCTCCGCCGGCCGGACGAGCGGCCGCGGAGGGGAGGACCGCAACGGCGCCGGTCGGGGGGCCCCGCCGCTGACCGTCCTGCCGGGCGAGAAGCTGTCCCGCGCGGGCCAGGCCGAGGAGGTCGGTGCGCTCGCCGCCTTCGGCGAGGGTGGCACCGAGCACGAGGACGAGCTGGCGGCGGCCGGGGTCGCGGCCCCGGACGAGCCGGGAGACGACGATGCGCCGCGCCGACGCCGCCGACGGCGCGGTGGCCGCGGCCGCGGCCGCGGTCGAGGCACCGAGCAGGCCCAGGCGTCGGATCTCGCCGACGAGGGTGAGGACGAGGATCTCGAGACGCTCGCGCCGCCGCCCGCGGCTCGGGCGAGCTCATTCGGGTCGGTCTGGGATTCGCAGCTCGGCGTCCCTGCCGCTGCGCGCACGCCGGTCGGCTCGGCCTCGACGCTCGAGGAGGAGGACGAGGACTTCGAGGAGCCCGAGATCCCCGAGTACCTGATCGCCGAGCGACGGCGTGGCCAGGCCGCCGGCCGGAGCCGGGGCCCGCAGCCGCGAGGCCGGGGCGGCCGCAACGCCGCCTACGCCGCGGCGGTCGAGCGCGAGCGCTTCGGGGGTCGGAGCGGCGGCACGCGCTATGCGGAGCCGCCGCGGACCCGGCCGCAGCAGCCGGGGCCCCGCCAGGAGCCGCGGCG
>DASXWX010000392.1:0-4675 GCA_036503395.1 Candidatus Limnocylindrales bacterium | reverse complement strand
CGTCCGCGCCGCGATGGCGCTCCCTCGCCGCATCGGTCTGCCGTTCTGGTTCGCCCGAGGCATCGGGCTGCTCGTGGGGATCGGCGCCGCGACGCTCGCGGAGGCCGCCGAGCGCGAGGCAATCGAGACGCGGCTCGGGCTCGTCCGTCCGGCGCTGGGCTAGGGCCGTCCGACGCCCTGTTTCGGCTGCCGGGGCCTGCGAGCGACCGGGATCACGAGCCGGAGCGACGTGTGGGTGGCCGAGAACGAGGCGACCTTGTTGTCGACGAGGTCGGCGGCGAGCCCCGCGGCGATGACCTCGACGTCGCGAATCGTCGTGCCCCTGCCCTTTCGCGTCACGACCCAGATCGCCCCGTTCGGGCGCAGGCGGGTCGCGAGCGCACGGAGACGATCGGGTGAGAGATCGGCGCCGGTGTCGGCGGCCAGCAGGACGACGTCGGTCTCGGCGAGCGGCTCGCCGCGGGTGACATCTTCGGTCCGCTCGGCGAGCTCGGCGGCGAACGTCGGGTCGGCGACGTCGAGCGAACCGAGGATCGCGACCCGCGCGCCCGGGCGGATCCCGAGCTTGTCGAGCCGCGGCGTCGTGTAGGTCCGCTCCACCGGGCTATCGTGCCAGACGTGCCCACGAGCTCCGAGCCGCTGCTCGTCTTCGGTCCCCGCTCGCGCACGTACGACTTCGGGCCGCAGCACCCGCTCACCCCGCGCCGGTTCGGGCCGGGCATCGACCTCCTGCGCGCGATCGGGGCCGAGCCGGAGCTCGCGCCCGAGCCCGCCCCCGACGACGAGTTGCTTGCCTGCCACACCGCCGCCTACATCAGGACGGTCCGATCGTTCTCCGACGACCCGTTCCGGCCGCCCGCGGCCGGCATCTCGCCGGGCGACGATCCGGCGTTTCCGGGCATGCACGAGGCGGCCGCCGCGGTCGCCGGCGGCTCCATGGCCGCGGTCGAGGCGATCCTTCGGGGAGAGGTGAGGCATGCCTTTCACCCGGGCGGCGGACTCCACCACGCGATGGCCGATCGCGCCTCCGGCTTCTGCATCTACAACGACCCGGCGCTGGCGATCGCGCGCCTTCGGGCGGCGGGGCTGCGAATCCTCTACCTCGATTTCGACACCCACCACGGCGACGGCGTCCAGGCGCTCCACCTCGACGATCCCGGAGTCCTCACGTTCTCGATCCACGAGAGCGGGAGGTACCTGTTCCCGGGGACGGGGTTCGTCGACGAGCTCGGCTCGGGCAGGGCCTCGGGCACCTCGGCGAACGTCCCCCTCGAGCCCTTCACGGGCGAAGCTGCGTGGCTCGACGCCGTTCGCTCGATCGTGCCCGGGCTGGCGGCGACGTTCGCACCGGACGCGATCGTCAGCCAGCACGGCGCCGACTCGCACGCCTGGGATCCGCTCGCGCACCTCCGCGTCACGACGACGGCGATGGGAGAGGCCGCGCGCATGGTCGACCGTCTCGCCCACCGCTACGCCGACGGACGTTGGCTCGCGACGGGCGGCGGCGGCTATGACGCGTACCGCGTCGTACCGCGGACATGGTCGCTCGTCTGGCTCGCCGGTGCCCACCGCGAGGCGCCGGAATCGACCCCGGCGGCGTGGCGCGAGCGTTGGACGCAGGAGGCCGAGCGCTACGGGCAGGCGCCGATTCCGGGCAGGTTCGAGGACGAGCCGAACGCAGGGCGGTCCCCGGACGAGGCGCAGCGAGCGGCGGAGGAGGCGTCGCGCGAGACGTCGGTGCACGTTCGGAGGCTCGTGCTGCCGGCGGTCGTTCAGGCGGGGATCGACCGGGGCTGGCACGATCCGCTCGACGCTGCGGTCGCGGCGTCGGTGGACTCGCCGGCGTCGGCGGGTTCGCCCGAGATTGTGGCACGGCTCTCGCCCGAGCTCGCCGATCGGGTCGTCATCGCGCCACGGACGCTGCCGGTCGCCGACGCGAGCGCGGCACGGGCGTTGATGCTCGGGGCGACGCGCGGGGGCGGCCCGGTCGTGGCAGCGATCGACCGTGGCCTCGTGGTC
The DNA here is from genome assembly GCA_036503395.1 of Candidatus Limnocylindrales bacterium. GTDB lineage: Bacteria > Chloroflexota > Limnocylindria > Limnocylindrales > CSP1-4 > DASSHA01. The sequence continues at coordinate 2,656 of DASXWX010000392.1, read as the reverse complement.
GGTCTGGCGATCGCGGTCGACGCGGGCGGGCACGACGAGCTGCTGACCATCGGCGTTGCCCCGGAGTTCCGGCGTCGCGGTCTCGGCACGGCACTCCTGGTGGCGCTGGCCGACGGGCGTACGAATGGCCACGAGCTGCGGGCGACGGTCGCGGTCGGCGAGCGCGACCCGGTCGAACCGCTCGACCGCGCGCTCCGGGCCGTGATCGCCCGCCGACTGCTCGAAAAGGCTCGCTTCCACGTTCGGCCGGCCGGTGGCCGCCTGGGCCGTGACGATCCCGAGGCGATCGAGGGAACGCTCGCGTCATCGACCTGACAGCGGCCGTTGGCCCGTCAGGTCCGCGGTCGCCATCCCGAAGGTTCTCGTGGGGCGAGACACACGACCGTGACGTGGCGCCAGCGCGCCCGCCGCCGGTCGTCTGTGCCGTGGCGCGAGAAACGGCCCTGTCTCGTGGCGCAAGAGACGGCGCCGGGAAGCGCTCAGAAGCCCGGGCCGGGCCTCAGCGATCGCCCGCGAGCGCGTTTCCGATCGCCTCGAGGGCCGGCACGACCGCGCCCGGGACGGAGATCGCGGCGACACGCTGGGCGAGCAGGTTGCGGCGACGCTCGACGAGGCGTGTGCGGAGCTCGAGGCCGGCGGCAGTCGGACGGACGAGCCGAGCCCGGCGGTCCATCGGATCGGGTTCGACCGAGACGAGGCCCCGCCGCACGAGCCGCTCGACGAGCCGACTCGCCGACGGCAGCGACGCGCCGACACGAGCGGCCAGTTCCGAGATCCGGAGGCCGTCGCCGGCCTCGGTCGCGACGACGAGGGTGCGCCACTGGAGCAGCGTGAGGTCGATCGGCGGATCGCCGACGAAGACCGCCGAGGTCACGCCGATGATGCCGACCGATAGGCGCTCCAGCGCGTCGAGCAGCGGGCTCGATGAGACGCTTCGTCCGTTGGTCGCCGCACGGGTGACGGTCCGGCTGGGCATGGCATGCGCATCGTAACCGCACCAGTGACGCGCAAACAATCGTCTCGCCGTCCGGAACGTTTCGAACATCTGGTCGGTATGCGGGGCGAGGCCTATACTCCCGCTCCCGTGCCCGTTCGCACCGTCCCGCGTCCGCCGTCCGCCGACCCGCTCGCGCCGTTCTCGCCGCCGACGCGGGCCTGGTTCGAGGCGACGTTCGCGGCACCGACGCCGGCTCAGGTCGACGGCTGGACCGCGATCAGCGCCGGCCGCCACACGCTCATCCATGCCCCGACGGGGAGCGGCAAGACCCTCGCCGCCTTCCTGTGGTGCCTCGATCGACTCGCAAGGCGCCCGGCGACGAACGGCCGGTCGAGGAGCAGCATCTCGGTCCTCTACGTCTCGCCGCTCAAGGCGCTCACATACGACGTGGAGCGCAACCTGCGGGCGCCACTGGCCGGGATCGGGCTCGCCGCGGAGCGGCTGGGGACGCCGATCCCGGAGATCACGATCGCATCCCGCACCGGCGACACTCCGTCCGAGGACCGCCGCGAGATCGCTCGCCACCCGCCCGACATCCTCGTCACGACGCCAGAGTCCCTTTACCTGCTCCTGACGAGCCAGGCGCGAGAGATCCTCCGTGGCGTCGAGCAGGTGATCGTCGACGAGGTCCACGCGGTCGCCGGCACGAAGCGGGGCGCCCACCTCGCGCTCAGCCTCGAGCGGCTCGAGGCGCTCCGGGCCGACGACGCGCCGCCGCTCCAGCGAATCGGCCTGTCGGCGACTCAGCGACCGCTCGACCGGATCGCCCACTTCCTCGCCGGCAATGGGCCGAACCGCGCGGTCGAGGTCGTCGACGCAGGGATGCGCAAGGCGCTGGAGCTCCGGGTCGTCGTGCCCGTCGAGGACATGGCCCGGCTCGGCGAGCCGCTGCCGCTCGACGAGCAGCCGGGTGGTCCGGCCGCCGGGCCCGAGGCACGAACCAGCATCTGGCCGGCGATCCACCCGCGGATCCTCGAGCTGATCCGGGCCCACCGGAGCACGATCGTCTTCGTCAACAGCCGCCGGCTCGCCGAGCGGCTGGCGCAGCGGCTCAACGAGCTCGCCGGCGAGGAGCTCGTTCGGGCCCATCACGGCTCCATCGCGCGTGAGCAGCGGCTGGCGATCGAGGAGGCCCTCAAGGCCGGGCGGCTGCCGGCGATCGTTGCGACCTCCTCACTCGAGCTGGGGATCGACATGGGCGCGGTCGACCTCGTCGTCCAGGTCGAGTCGCCGACATCGGTCGCGAGCGGCCTCCAGCGGATCGGTCGCGCCGGTCACCAGGTCGGGGAGCCGAGCAAGGGCGCGATCTTCCCGAAGTTCCGGGGAGACCTGCTCGAGGCCGCCGTCGTCGTCGAGCGGATGCATGACGGCGCGATCGAGGCCACAACGATCCCGCGCAACCCGCTCGACGTCCTCGCCCAACAGCTCGTCGCGATGACGGTCATGGACCCCTGGCCGGTCGACGCCCTCCAGGCGCTCGTGACCCGCTCGACGCCGTTCGAGACCCTGTCCCGCGAGGCGCTCGAGGGGGTGCTCGGGATGCTGTCCGGCGCGTACCCGTCCGACGAGTTCGCCGAGCTCAAGGCACGCGTCGTGTGGGATCGCACGACGGACGTCGTCAGCGGCCGTCGGGACGCCAGGGTCGTCGCCGTGACGTCC
>DASXWX010000391.1:0-1805 GCA_036503395.1 Candidatus Limnocylindrales bacterium | reverse complement strand
GGCGACGGGCGAGGCGCGGCCGCTCACCGACGGCGCAGCGCCCGAGGGACATCCCGCCTGGTCCCCGGACGGCAGCCGCGTCGCCTTTGCCGCAGACCGGCGCCGGGACCGGGACATCCGCTGGCGCTCGGACGTCTGGGTCGTCGACGTCGAATCTGGTCGGATCACCAGGATCACCGGCGGCAACGGCTATTTCGAGATGCCGACATGGCTGCCCGACGGAAAGAGCCTGATCGTGGCCGGCCACCGCTTCCCCGCGAACGCGGGCAGCCGGAGTGACGTCTGGAAATTTGCCGCCGACGGCTCCGACTCAGGCTCCGGCGGCGGCGTGAACCTGTCGGGTCGCCACGACCTGATGGTCGGATCGTCGATGAACAGCGACGTCGTCCCGCACGAGGAGCCCCGCCTCGTCGTGACGGACGCCGGGGCCGCGGTCCTCTTCGCGGCGCCGATCGACGGCAGCTACGAGCTGTGGCGCCTCGACGTTCGTTCCGGGGACGTCGACCGCCTGACCGAGGGCGCGCACTACATCAGCGCGTTCGACGCCGTCGACTGCGCCGACGGCGGCACCCAGCTCGCCTTCGTCCGGAGCTCCGCGACCGAGCTGCCGGACGTCGTCGTCGCCGACCTCGCGCCGTCCTCGTCGGGGCGTCGGGCCGACGGAACGCATGGCATCACGAACCTCAACGCCGAGCTGCTCGAGGACGTGACGCTGGTCGAGCCGCAGGAGCGCTCGGTGGAGGTGGATGGCCGGCGGATCCAGGGCTGGCTGCTGCCCGCGGGAGAAGGCCCTCAGCCGCTCGTCGTCCAGATCCACGGCGGCCCGCAGACCCTGTACGGCTCGGCCCCGTTCTGGGAGTTTCAGGTCCTCGCCGCGAGCGGGATGAGCGTCTGGTACTCGAATCCGCGAGGATCGGAGGGCTACGGTCAGGACTTCGCCGCCGCCAACTTCCGCGACTGGGGCGAGGGTCCCACGCGGGACGTCCTGGCCGGCGTCGACGCGCTGGTCGCCGACGGACTCGCCGATCCACAACGGCTGGGGTTGACCGGCGGTTCGTACGGGGGTTACCTCACGAACTGGATCGTCGGACACGATCAGCGCTTCCGCGCCGCGCTCACGGAGCGCTCCGTGGTCGACCTCGCGGCGCTCATCCTCACCGGCGACCTGGCCGGCGGCGAGTTCGGCCCGCTCGAGTTCGGGGCGCAGCCGTGGGACGATCCGGACATCTTCCGTGAGCAGAGCCCGCTCACGTATGCGGCGAACATCCGGACGCCGCTCCTGATCCAGCATGCCGAGAACGACCTGCGCTGCACGATCGCCCAGGCCGAGATGCTCTTTGCGGTCCTTCGTTCGCTCAAGCGGCCCGTCCGGCTCATGCGCGTCCCCGACGAGACGCACGAGCTGACGCGGTCGGGTACGCCGTTCCGGCGGGTCGAGAACCTCGTCCAGGTCCGCGACTGGTTCCGGCACTTCCTCGTCGACGGCAAGCGCGGCCTGCCGCCACTCCCCAGGGCGCGCGCCGGGAAGTAGGCCGGCGCTGGTTCGCCACGGCCTGCCACGCGAAATGCTCATACGCGCGCCACGGCAGCACCAGGAACAGTGGGGCCCGGACGGCGACCGAGAATCGGCGGCGATCAGCCCGTGGCGGCTAATGAATGAGGTCTGGCCGTGTCGCCCACCTGCTGTCATGTTCCCAACGCTCGGCTGACGTGCATATGAACGGAAACGCGTCGGGTCTCGGGGAACAGTCGCTGTGCGCTACCCCTCGGAGCCGGGCACGTCCTCGTCCGGCGGTGGCCCGAGC
>DASXWX010000390.1:0-5018 GCA_036503395.1 Candidatus Limnocylindrales bacterium | reverse complement strand
CCACGGATTCGGCCCAGCCGATCTCCAACGCCCTCTACGCGCGGCTCGGGCTCGTGCCCCGGGTGCCGTTCCTCCACCTCGCCGGCGAGGTTCGCCGCCCGGAGGCGTTTCCGGGGCTCCCCGCGTCGGTCGAGCCCGTCCGGTTCGAGGAGCATCGCGGCGCCGGGCGGGTGGAGCTCACGACCGGGATCGAGGCGATCGACCGCGAGCTGCTCGGATACACGCATCCGGAGGATCACGCCTACCTCGAGGCCGAGGGCCGGGTCGGGATCCTCTACCGCGACCGGAGCGGCAACCCGGTCGGCTACGCCTACACCTCGCGAGTCGGCCGCGTGGGACCTGTCGCCGCGCGTGACGCGCGGCTGCTGCCGGCGATCCTCGGCCACGTCCTCGCCGCGGTCCGGCCCACGGGTGCGTTCTCGACCTGGGTCCCAGGAGCGGCCGGCGGCGCCGTCGCCGCGCTCCTCGACGCGGGTCTGCGGCTGGAATCATTCCCCGCGCTCCACTGCTGGGACCGGCCCTCCGTCGACGACACGCGCTACATTCCGATCAGCCTCGCCCTCCTGTGAGTCGGACGTGACCGCTCGTGACCCGATCGGACCGCAGCCGACTACCGGATCGGGGGGTTGGACCGATCGACCCCGCGCCGGTAGGCTCGCCTTCGTTTCCCCCGCCGTCGCCGCTCCTGCGTCGCCGACGGCTCCCTCGCCGCCATGGGCGGTCCCTTCTCGACCAGTCGTGCCGATGTCCCTCGCCGTCTCCGATCTCGATCGCCCGTCGTTCCGCGACCGCCTGACCGGCCTCGTTCGGACCAGGCCGGCCGCCGGGGCCGACAGGAGCGTCGTGCTGCTCCACGACGTCACCAAGACCTACCCGAACGGCAACGTGGCGCTGCGGGACGTCGACCTCCGGATCCCGGAGGGCGACTTCGTCTTCCTCGTCGGGCCGTCGGGCGCGGGCAAGTCGACGCTGATCAAGCTCCTCATCCGCGACGAGCTCGCCACGAAGGGCACCGTTCTGCTCGACGGCCAGGACCTCTCGCGCCTCCCGAGGCGCCAGGTCCCGAAGGTCCGGCGCAAGATCGGGATCGTCTTCCAGGACTTCAAGCTGCTGCCGACCAAGTCGGTCTGGGAGAACGTCGCCTTCGCCCTCGAGGTGACCGGGACGCCGGGTCGCCGTATCCGGCCAGCGGTCGATCGCGTGATCGCGCTGGTCGGCCTCACGGCCCAGGCGAAGCAGTATCCGTCCCAGCTCTCCGGCGGCGAGCAGCAACGGACTGCGATCGCCCGTGCCCTGGTCCACGACCCGCGCGTGATCATCGCGGACGAACCCACCGGCAACCTCGATCCGCTCATCAGCTGGGAGATCATCCAGCTCCTCCTGCGGATCAACGAGCTGGGGGTGACGGTCTTCATGGCGACCCACAACGCCGAGGTCGTCAACGCGCTCCGAAAACGGGTCGTCGCCCTCGAGGAGGGTCGGGTCATCCGGGACGAGGTCGGTGGCGGCTACCACCGAGCCGACTGAGATCCCGTGGTCCGGTTCGTCGCCTTCAGCATCCGCCGCGCCTGGCAGGGCTTCTGGCGCAACGCCGTCATGAGCCTCGCCGCGACGGCGACGATGATCCTCATGCTCCTCCTGCTGGCCGGCTTCTGGATCATCCAGTCCGGCCTGACGGCGGGCCTCGCCTACGTCGAGCAGGGTGTCGAGGTGGTCGGCGACCTGAGCGACTCGATCACGCAGGCGCAGATGGATCACATCCGGGCGAACATGCTCGACCACCCCGAGGTCGCCTCGGTCACGTTCGTGTCGAAGGAGCAGGCACTCGCCTCGTTCCGGACGTCGCTCCAGGCCCAGGGCGAACAGGACCTGACCCAGTACCTGAACTCCAACCCGCTCCATCCCAGCGTGAACGTCAAGCTCAAGGACCCGAAGGTGTTCGGGACCGTCCTCGACGACCTCCGGGCCGAGGACGGTGTCCAGAAGGTCAAGGACATCCACAGCGTCGTGGACAATCTCCTGACGGTCACCAACGTCCTCCGGACGGCGGGCGTCGTGATCCTCGGCGTCATCGGCCTGATCGTGCTGTTCATCATCGTCAACACGATCCGGCTGGCCGTCTTCGCCCGGGCCGAGGAGATCGAGGTGATGCGGCTCGTCGGCGCGTCCGACGCGTTCATCCGCTGGCCGTTCGTGTTCGAGGGGGCCTTCGTGGGAATCCTCGGAGCGGCCGTCACCCTGGCGGTCCTCGCCCTGATCGCGGACCCGCTCGGGCGGTTCATGTTCGACTTCTTCCGGGTCCTGCCGCTCCACTTCGGTTCGCTCGCGCGCGACCTCGTCCTTCTCGTGGCGGGAGCGGGGATCGGCCTCGGCGTGTTCGGCTCCTGGCTGTCGGTGCGGACGTACCTGATCCGCTGATCGCAGCCTCGGCCGCCCGGCGGCTTGCCCGGCCAAGGTCGCGTGAAGTTTCGTTCGCTGCCGAACCCGGCATCGCCGCACCGAACGTACGATCGATCGAGGCGCGCTAGCCTTGCTCGCCCGTCCAGCCCGAACAGGTATTTCCGAATGCTCTCGCCCGATCCCGCCGATCCAGCCGGTCACGCCCCGTCTGATTCCTTCGTCGCCCCGCCGGCACCCGTGACGGCACCCGCCCAGCCGGGGCGGCGCGTCCCGGCGGTGGCGATCGCGGTCGCCCTCGTGGCGGTGCTGGCCGGGTCGGCCCTCTTCGGTGCGGGCTGGCTGCTCGGCAGCCGGCAGGCGGCCACGCCGGGCACGCCGGCGGGCGACGAGGCGGTGTTCGCCCCGTTCTGGTCGGCCTACCACTTCGTCGTCGACAACTACGCCGGGGGCGCGATCGACAAGAAGGTCCTCGTCGACGGCGCGATCAAGGGCCTCATCACCGCTCTCGACGACCCGTACAGCTCGTACATGACGAGCGAGGAGTTCCAGCAGAGCCTGCAGGGGATCAACGGTGAGTTCGAGGGCATCGGCGCCGAGATCGCAACCAAGGACGCCAAGGGCGTCGACGCCGACTGCACACCGCTCGGGCCGGACTGTCGCCTGACGATCGTGTCGCCCATCCAGGGCTCGCCTGCGGAGAAGGCGGGTCTCGAGCCGGCCGACGTCATCACGGCCGTGAACGGCCAGTCGGTCGACGGTCAGACACTGGACCAGGTTCGGGACGAGATCCGGGGCCCGAAGGGCTCGACCGTGACCGTGACGGTGGACCGCGCCGGGTCCAAGCCGCTCGACATCGAGATCACCCGCGACGTGATCCACCAGCAGGAGGTGATCACGAAGGACCTCGCCGGCGGCGCGGTCGGCTACATCCGCGTCACCGGGTTCTCGGACACGTCCGCATCAGGGTTCGCCGATGCGCTCAAGCGCGACGTCGGCAACGGCGAGAAGGCAATCGTGCTCGACCTGCGGGGGAACCCCGGCGGATTCGTGACGGCCGCTCGGAGCATCGCCAGCCAGTTCATCGCCTCGGGTCCGATCTATTGGCAGCAGGACGCGCACGGGTCGAAGCTCGAGGTCGACGCCGAGCCGAACGGGGCGGCGACCGACTCCTCGATCAAGCTCGCCGTCCTCATTGACAAGGGCTCGGCCTCGGCCAGCGAGATCGTCGCCGCGGCGCTCCAGGAAACCGGCCGGGCGACGCTCGTCGGGGAGACCTCCTACGGCAAGGGCACGGTCCAGCAGTGGCATGACCTGCAGGACGGCAACGGCGGGTTCCGGCTGACCGTCGCCCGCTGGCTCACGCCGAAGCAGAACTGGATCAACGGCAAGGGGATCACGCCGGACGTCCCGGTGACGGTCCCCGCGAACACGCCGGCGGGCAGCGACCCGGTCCTCGACAAGGCGGTGGAGCTGCTGTCGGGTGACACCGGCGCGCTCGACCGAGCGGCGTAGCCCCTTGCATGGCCGGGGCGACGGCCGGTAGGCTTGGTCCGAACGAAAGGAGGTGATGTGCAGTGACCGATTGTTCGAGTCGCAGCACCACCTCGCAGGAGTCCGCCGCCTGACGACGGACCCAGCGAGTTGGGAACGCACAACGGACGCCGGTCCCGAATAGGGGCCGGCGTTCGTGCGTCCATGGCGAGCACGGAGCGGGGATGCCCGAAGCGCACGGGCGCGGAACCGGGACCATCGCGGTCAACCGGAAGGCGCGCCACGAGTACCACATCGACGACACGTTCGAGGCGGGCCTGGTCCTGACCGGAACCGAGATCAAGTCGGTCCGGGACGGCAAGGTCAACCTCGCCGATGCCTACGCGCGGGTCGAGCGCGGGGAAGCCTGGCTCATCGGCGTCCACATCGCGCCGTGGGCCGGCGGCAACCGCTGGAACCACGAGCCTCGTCGCGAGCGAAAGCTTCTCCTCCACCGCGGCGAGATCGACGAGCTGATGGGCAGGGCGAAGGCGAAGGGCCAGACGATCGTCCCGCTCCGGCTCTACATCACCGGCCGGGGCAGGGCGAAGGTCGAGCTCGGGCTGGCCCGGGGCAAGCAATGGCACGATCGCCGACGCGAGATCGCGGCCCGGGATGCCCGGCGCGACGTCGAGCGGGAGCTGGCCGAGGCCCAGCGCCGGTGAGCGCGAACGGAGTGTCGATCGAGGACGTCCCCGAGCGGAGCCGGTACGAGGCGACGATCGAGGGCGGGCCGGCGGGCTTCCTCGAATACCGACGCCGGCCCGATCGGATCACGCTGATTCACACCGAGGTCGACCCGGCCCTGGAGGGCCGCGGCGTCGGGAGCGCGATTGCCCGGTTCGCGCTCGAGGACGCGCGCGCGAACGGACTTCGCGTTCGCGTCGCTTGCCCGTTCGTGACCGCCTGGCTCCGCCGCCACCACGAGTACGACGACATCGTCGCCCTTGGCGGGCCGGACGACGTGGGCTAGAATGGGGATCCGAACAGCCGTTCGGTTCCTGTGGGGATGCGCGGTTTCGACAGGACCTGGCTGTCAGGGAACGCGAGCCGAGGTGCCGTCAGGCCTCGTTAAACAGGCGGCAAAA
>DASXWX010000389.1:0-14576 GCA_036503395.1 Candidatus Limnocylindrales bacterium | reverse complement strand
CGACCGCTGCGGTCGGCTATGCGGCGGGCCGCCGCTCGCTTACCGGCCGAACTGGGCGAGCCGCCGCAGTCGCGCCACGCGGTCGGCGATCGGCGGGTGCGACGCGAAGAGCGACGCGACGTCCGAGCCCTTGAGCGGGTTCACGATGTAGAGGTGGGCGAACGCCGGGTTCAGCGCCGGCTGCGGGGCCGGTGCCGGCGAGCCGGCGCCTCGGCGCCCCCAGCCGAATGGCAGCGTCGGCCGGCTCGTCGCCTCGCCGAGCCGCTCGAGCGCCTGCGCGAGGCCCTCGGGGTCGTGGGTCAGGAGCGCGCCCGATCGGTCGGCCTGGTACTCACGCGAGCGCGAGACTGCCAGCTGCACGATGAGCGCCGCGATCGGGGCGAGGATGATCGCGACGAGTGCCCCGATGCCGCTTCCGCCGCGCTGATCACGGCCGCCGAAGATCAGCTCGAACTGTGCCATCTGGGCGAGGAAGCTGACCGCGCCGGCGATCGTCGCCGCGATCGTGCCGATGAGCGTGTCGCGGTTCTTCACGTGGCTCAGCTCGTGGGCGAGCACGCCGGCGAGCTGGCGGTCGTCCATCAGCTCGAGGATCCCGGTGGTGACGGCGACGGCGGCGTGGTTCGGGTTGCGACCGGTCGCGAACGCGTTCGGCTCCGGCCGCTCGACGATGTAGAGCTTCGGCATCGGCAGCCCGGCCTGGCGGGCGAGCATGCCGACGATCCGCTCGACCCGCGGCTCCTCGCCCGGCTTGAGCGGGCGTGCGCCGTTGGCCTTGAGGGCGAGCGTATCGCTCGACCAGTAGACGAAGCCGTTCATGAGAACGGCGAAGACGAGTGCCACGACGAGGCCGGTCCGGCCGCCGAGGAACCCGCCGACGAGGACGAGAATCGCGCCGAGCGCGGCCATCAGCGTCCACGTCTTGACGGTGTTCGTGAAGTTGCCCATGTTCGTGTTCGTTCCCTGTGCGCAGGGACCCCTTCGGCCCCGCTACCGGCATTGTTACCAATCCCGCGCCCGGGTCCAGCCAATACGCGATGAAGGTTCCTTGATCGCGGCGTGTCAGGCCGGCGGCGGCTGGTCGACCTCGGCGAGGGCGGAGCGGTAGATTGCCGCCCCGTCGGTGCCGGTCGACGGCGACGCGAAGGCCGCGAGATCCTCGACGAGCGCGACCTCGAGCCGGCTCCCAAGCTCGGCGTCCACGAGCCGAGCGGCTCGCGCGGCGGCGCGGAGAACCTGGCGCGTCTCGACCCGCTCGGGGTCCTCCCAGAACCAGCCGTCCGACGCGTACATCGCGAGCCGCCAGCGGCCGGCCTCGAGCAGCGTCAGGAGCCGCCCCCGCTGGTCCGCGGAGGCCTTCGGCACCTGATCGGCCGCGAACCGCTCGCCCTCGAGGCCGCCCGCGGCCACCTCGACGTACGCGTCACGAAGGGCGAGACGATTGGGCGCGCTCGGCAGCTCGGCGAACGCGGCGTCGGTCAGCGCGTCGATCGCACCGGCGAGCCGATCGAAGGCATGTCGGAGCGGCCACTTCCAGCGACCGTCCGCTACGTCGGCGCAGTCACCGGCCCAGCGAAGGACGCCGTGGTGACAGCTCCAGCTCGTCCGCTCGACGACATCCGCGACCGGCAGCCCCGCCGGATCGACCGCGTCGAGCGCGGCGTGCAGGTCGAGCACGTCGAAGCCCCGATCCGAACCCGCCGGATCGGGGACCGTGAGGCGCTCGAGGAACAGGTCCCGGAACTTCTGGTGATGGCCGTAGAGCTCGCCGTCCGTGGCGATCACGAGCGTCGGCGGAATGGTCTCCGAGACCGCGGGCAGGGCGTCGAATCGCGGCAGGACGCGTTCGCGCGCGAAGCGGTCGGCGTCCTCCGTCGCGCTCGGGTCGAAGCTGACCGCGGACGACAGCGGACCGTCGTAGACGACCGCGACCATCGAACGGCCCTCGCCGAGCTCGACCCGGTACGGCGGCGCCGAGTCCGTCACCTCGGCCACCTGCCACGGCGCGAGGATCGTGTGGGTCACGCCCTCGTCGGCCAGGATCCGCAGGGTCAGCCGGTCCACGGCGGTCTCCGGAAGCCAGAGACCCGTCGGGCGACGCCCGAACCGGAGCTCGAAGTCACGCAGCCCCCACCGAATCTCGGTGCGCCGATCGGCGGGTGAAGCGAGCGGCAGGATCGAGTGGTGGTAGCCCTGCGCCATCCCGGTCTGTGACCGGGCGGTGGCGGTCTTCGAGCCCGCGTCCTGTGCCGCGATCGCCCGGTACGTCGCGGGATCGTTCGCGGCAAGCCAATCGGCGAGCGTCGGCCCGAGGTCCCAACTGATCCGGCCGAAGTTGCCGCGCTCCGCGTTCGAGCGGTAGCACTCCGCGTCGATGCGGGACGTCCAGTCCGGATACGGGGCCGCGGACGGCTCGGGTGGAACCCGGCCGCTGAACGGATCGGACCGCCGCGGCTGGTAGAAGTGGCCGTGGATCACGAGGCGGCGGCGCGTCACGCGAGCGCCTCCTCGCGTCGATCGACCGAGCAGGCGACAGTGTGGCGAACTCGCATCCCGGTCGCCGCCCCCGGACCGAGCGCGACCGGCAGCGACAGCATGAGGCAGCTGCCCTGGTAGACGGCCTCGAAGCCCGACTCCGAGTTCGAGATCGTCTCGATGGGCGAGATCCACGCGTCGAGCCGTGGCGTGACGGTCGTCTCGATCCTGAGCCCGAGCCAGTCGTTGCCCTGGGCCAGCCGTTCGATGCCCGCGGCAATCGTCCGGGCGTCGTGCGGCAGGCGTTCACTGGCGGCCTCCCACCATGCCTGCGGGTTCGCGCCACCCCCGAGGAGCATGACGTTCCACTCCGTCGCGAGCCGGCCCGTGATCGTGCCCGTCCCGCCGTTCGTCGCGAGCACTTCGACCTCGAGCCACGGGTCGAGCCGGCCGCCGCCGATCGCGAGGCGCCGCTCGATCCGCAGCCGCCCCCACGTCCCGTCGTCGAGGCGAACGCGCGCTTCACGAGCGACCAGGGCGTGGGTCGGTGAGACCTCGAGGACCTCGAATGGGCCGTCCACCGCGTCCAGCCGCTCGTCGAAGTCGCCGGTCTCGAACGTGGTGGCGTCGACCTCGGGACCGAGGAGGTGCACGAGCCCCGATCGACGTTCGTAGCGGTCGTAGTGGAGCCGCTCGGCCAGTCCGGGCTCCTTCATCGCCACGATCTCGTGGATCGAGGTCACGCCCGCGGCCGCGGTACCGCGTTCGATCCCGGGTTCGCCGGGCCCGGTCGACGACGCCTTCGCCAGCATCGCGGCGTGGTACGACTCGGGCCTCCGTCGCATGACCGCGAGCACCGCGTGCCGCGCCGCCCGGACGTCCCACGACCCGATGCCGGCGCCCTCGCCGGGCGTGACCGTGACCACCTGGCCGTCGCTCGCGAGCAGGACGTCGGGTCGCCCGTCGAGGTCGAGGTCGCGGACGACCCCGCTCTCGAGCCCCGAGCCCGGGAGGCCGCCGACGCCGACGCCGACGCCGGCGGCCCCTGCGTCCGCCAGGTCCTCGGCGCCGATCAGGCCCGCCAGCGTCGCCAGCCGGAGGTGCGCGAGATAGACGCCGCCGAACAGGCCGTGCCAGTAGACGTCGTTCGACTGTCCGCGCCCGAGCTGGTCGATCGCCGCATCGCGCGCCGCCCCCGGCGGCATCGCCGCGACCTTGGCCGAGGTCCGCAGCATCTGCTTGTGGAGGTCGTTGACCTCGCGGTATTTCAGCGCGAAGTTGCGCCAGAACCCGCCGCGCATCCAGCGCGCCTCGGGCCGCCCGGCGTCGCGGTCGCGTTCGAGCAGGTCGTGGAATGCGGCCGCGTCATCGGCCGGCAGGACCCACTCGGTCATCTCGGTGTACGTCGCGCTCGGCACGTAGACGCGACCCACGACGCCGCGCTCATCGAGCCACTCGGACGGCGTCACGGTCCGGAGCCACGACCGCTCCGCCTCGAGCGCGTCGAAGAACCGTTCCATCCAGTGACCATCGCCCCAGCAGTGCTCCCACGTCGTCGGCCAGCCACCGAATTTCTCGCCGTCGTCACCGAGCACCCCGACCGCCGCGCCGCCGGCGACCGCGTGTGCGCGCAGACGATCGATCGCATCCTCGACATCGGCGAACGGGACGAGGTAGCGAAGTGCCTGGTCGGTCGCAAGGACGGCGACGGCGTGCCCCTGGTCCTCGGTCAGCCGTGCCGACCAGGTCGCCGCGTCCGGCAGCCCGGCCGCCCGGACGTGCTCGTCGTCGAGGACGGTCCAGCGATAGCCCGCCGCCGCCAACGCCACCGGCAGAGACGGCTCCCACACCCGCTCGGCGAGCCATGCGCCGGCCGGCCGTCGCCCGAACGTCGTCTCCAGCTCGTCGGCCATCCGGTCGAGCTGCGCCAGGCGATCCCGTTCGGGGAGGGAGGCGAGGATCGGCTCGAACCATCCGCCGCCGACGATCTCGACCTGGCCGCGGTCGGCGAGCGCGCGGACGTCGGCGAGGAAGCCCGGCCGCTCGCGCCGGAGCCACTCGACGAGCGCGCCCGAGTAATGGAGCGAGGCCCGGACCCCGGGATGGCGCCCGAGCGCCTCGACCATCGGCGCATAGGCATGCTGGAAGACGTCCTCGATGACCCAGCCGAAATTGCCCACCGGCTGATGGTTGTGGATGACGAGCGCGAACGAGACCGTCGCCTCCGGCGCCGTTTCCTCGACCGCCACGAGCGGTCAGCCGGCCTCGGTGACGACCGGCTGGCGGGCCGCCGCGGCCGCGACGTAGCCGGCCGCCGGGAGGTAGAGCTCCTCCGCGTACTCCGAAAGCATCCGCGTCGTGGAGAAGCGCCAGATCGTGCTCGTGATCGACTGCCGCATCGTCTCGGCCCACTGGCGCGGGACGCCGGCCGCGTCGCGCTCGTAGAAGCACGGCACGACCTCGTCCTCGAGGATCCGGTAGAGGTCCTGCGCGTCGGCCCAGTCCTGGGCGCCCTCGTCGGCGTTCGTCTCGCGACCGCCGATCGCCCAGCCGTTGCCGCCCTGCGTCCCGTCCCAGCCCTCGTCCCACCAGCCGTCGAGGACGCTGACGTTGACGATGCCGTTCATCGCCGCCTTCATCCCCGAGGTTCCCGAAGCCTCGAGCGGCCGGCGCGGGTTGTTGAGCCAGACGTCGACGCCCTGGACGAGGAACCGGGCGATCCGGATGTCGTAGTCCTCGAGGATGAAGACCCGACCGCGGAGCTGGCTCGACCGGGTTCGGGCGAAGATCTCCTGGATCACCTGCTGGCCCGGCCGGTCGGCCGGGTGGGCCTTGCCGGCGAACACGATCTGGACGGGCCGGTCCTGGTGCCAGAGAAGCCGCGCGAGGCGATCGACGTCGCTGAACAGGAGCTGGGCGCGCTTGTAGGTCGCGAAGCGGCGGGCGAAGCCGATCGTCAGGACACCCGGATCCAGGAGCGCGTCGAGCTCGGCGAGGGCCGCCGGCGACTCCCCGTGCCGGGCGAACTGCGAGCGGAGGCGGCCTCGGGCGAAGATCGACAGCTCAAGCTTCTGACGCTCGTGGGCCTGCCACAGCTGGTCGGGCGGGAGCCGATCGAGCCGCTCGGAGACGGCTCCGTCGGCGGCACGCTCGTCGGCCGCGGCCAGGTTCACGTTGAGATGGCGCTCGAAGAGCTCGCGGACGGGGCGACCGATCCACGTCGGCGGGTGGACCCCGTTCGTGATCCCGAGGATCGGCCTCGGCACGACCGACTCCCACGTCGAGTTCGCGGTCTCCGCATGGAGGCGGCTCACGGCGTTCGCTCCGTTCGTCAGGCGCAGGCTGAACGCGGTCATGTCCCACTGGCCGGGATCGCCGTCCGTGCCCCGGCCGAGCTCGACGATCCTCGCAACGGGCACGCCGCCCGTCCCCGGTCGCTCGTCGCCGTCGAAGAGCGGGCCGGCCACTCGCTCGACGAGAGGCACGTCGAAGCGCTCGTTCCCCGCCGAGACGGGCGTATGGATCGTGAAGACGCTGTTGCGCCGCACGTCCGACCACGCGTCCTCGAGCGAACGCCCGGTCGCCACGAGCTCGCGGGCCCGTTCCGCGAGCAGAAACGCCGAGTGACCCTCGTTGAGGTGCCAGACCGCGGGCTCGACCGCGAGTGAGCGGATCGCCCGGACGCCACCGACCCCGAGGACCAGCTCCTGGTGGAGCCGCATCTCCCGACCGCGCACGTAGAGGATGTGGGTGATCGGCCGGTCCTCCGGCGGGTTCTCGGGGATGTCGGTGTCGAGGAGGAGGACGGGCACCCGACCGACCTGGGCGACCCAGACCGCGGCCGTGAGGTTGCGCTCGGGCAGCTCGACCTCGACCTGGAGCGGACCGCCGTCCGGACCCTGGACACGAAGGAGCGGCAGTCGGTTCACGTCGTAGTCCGGGTAGGCGTGCTCCTGGTGCCCGTCGGCATCGATCGTCTGGCGGAAGTAGCCCTTGCGGTAGAGGAGGCCGACGCCGATGAGCGGCAGGGCGAGGTCGCTCGCGGCCTTCATGTGATCGCCCGCCAGCACGCCAAGCCCGCCCGAGTAGATCCCGAGCGCCTCGGCGATCCCGTACTCGGCACAGAAGTAGGCGACCGGGCCGTCGAGCTTCGAGGCGTAGCGGCGGTCGAACCAGTGGTCCCGGCCGTCGCTCATGTAGCGGTCGAACTCGGCCATGACCGACTGGTAGTCGGCCACGAATGATGGGTCGTCGAGGAGCTCGGACCAGCCGGTGACGCCGGCGAGGACCGGGATCGGGTTGCGGTAGCGTGACCAGGCCGTGGCGTCGACCCGGTTGAAGAGCTCGCGTGCGGCGGGATGCCAGCTCCACCACAGGTTGTAGGCGAGCCGGCGCAGTCCCTCGAGCTGCGGGGGCACCCGGAACGGCGCGCCCGGCAGCGTGGGAACGCGAACGGATGACTGCATCTGGCGGCCGATGATATCGGCGCGCCGGCACCCGGTTCGTTGCGGGTCGCTCCGCGGGGGCGCCCGGCGAATACCATCCGTCTCGATGCGGATCGCGTTCGTCGCCGCCGAGTGCGAGCCGTTCGCCAAGACGGGCGGCCTCGGCGACGTCGTCGACGCGCTCGCCCGCGCGCTCGGGCGGCTCCGCGGTCCGGCGGCGATCGACGGGCCGGTCGACGTCTACCTGCCCCGCTACCGCGGGATCGACCCGCCAACCGGCGACCGGACGAACGTCCGCCTCTCCGACCCGCTGGCGGCCGACGGCGCGTCGGAAATCGGGCTCGTCTCGTTCGATGCCGACGGCTATCGGATCCGGCTCGTCGATGCGCCGGCCGCCTTCGACCGGGACGGCTTCTACGGGCCTCCGGACGGTGGCGACTACGACGACAACGCCTGGCGGTTCGGCCTGTTGTGCCGGGCGGCCCTCGCGGGGATTCGTGCCGAGGCGGCGGCCCGGCGGGCCGTCGACGTCGTCCACGTCCACGACTGGCATTCGGCGCCCATCGCGCTCCTCCGCGACGCCGCGGAGGGCGACGACCCGGTGGCCAAACTCGCGGTCGTGCATACGCTCCACAACCTCGCCTATCACGGCTGGGTACCGCGCTCGGCGATCGGCCAGCTCGGGCTCGGGGCAGCCGAGCGCTTCGTCCCGGCCGACGCGGAAGGGCTTGACCTCCTGCGTGCCGGCATCGAGCACGCGGACGTGGTCACGACCGTCAGCCCGACCTATGCGGTCGAGGCGCTCACCAGCGCCTACGGCTTCGGGCTCGAAGGAACGCTCGTCGCCAAGGGCGATCGGTTCGTGGGGATCCTCAACGGGCTCGACACCACGCTCTGGGACCCGTCGGCCGACGCGGCCCTCGCCACGGCGTACTCGCGTCTGGATCGCTCGGGCAAGCGCGACTGTCGCCGCGATCTCCTGGGGCGGGTCGGCTTCGACGCGGAGGACCCGGCCCCGGTCCTCGGTGCGATCGGACGGCTCGATCCGCAGAAGGGCTTCGACGTTCTCGCCGCCGCGGCGCCGGCGCTCCTCGACGCGGGTGCCCGAATCGTGGTCCAGGGTGCCGGCGACCACACAATCGCCGAGCCACTCCGCGTCCTCGCGGCCGCCAGCCCGGACCGGATCTGGCTCAACGAGGCGTTCGACCGGGCGATGGCCCGGCGGATCTACGCCGGGGTGGACCTGTTCGTGATGCCGTCGCGATTCGAGCCGTCCGGACAGGGCCAGATGATCGCCCTCCGCTACGCGACGCCGCCGATCGCCCACGCCACGGGCGGGCTGGTCGATTCGATCGCCGACGAGCGGAGCGAGCCGGGCGCGGGGACCGGGTTCCTGTTCGAGCCCGCGACCCCGGACGCGCTCGTGGAGGCGTGCGTCGCCGCGTTCACGCTGCGTGCCGATGCGGCCCGCTGGAACGGCCTGCTCGATCGTGGCATGGCCGTCGACTTCTCGTGGGACCGCTCGGCGGCTCCCGCCTACGCCGCCGCCTACGGCAGGGCCACCGCGATCCGGGCCGCCGGGTGACGGCCGCTACACTCGCCGCCACCGAGGAGACGAGATGGCCAACCAGTTCGTGGTCCAGCTGAAGAACGAGCCCGGGGCCCTGGCGAACCTCGCCGAGACCCTCGCGGCACGCGGCGTCGACCTCCGCGCGATCGGCGGCGGCGGGATCGGCGGCAGCGGCCACGTCATCATGACGACGGCCGACGACGATGCGACCCGAGGGGTCCTCGAGGACGGCGGCTACACCTTCGTCGAGGGCGAGTCGATCCTGGCCGAGGTCCCGGACCGGCCCGGCGGGATGGCCGAGATCAGCCGGGCGCTCGCCGATGCCGGCGTCAACGTCCTGGGCCACCTTTTTCTCGGCCGGTGGGGGGACCGGGCGACCTTCGCCTTCGTCGTCGACGATCCCGAGGCGGCGCGACCGATCCTCGAGGGCACGCGCTGATCGGGTCAACGGAGGGTGGTCTCGGTCCGCCTTGGCGCCGACCGCTGGCCGGCCGTCTCGACGAGGCCGTCATCGCGAGCGGGGTGCTCCGAGACAACCCGCTCGGCGACCCGTCCGAGCGTCCGATCTGGGTCTACCGCCCTCCCGCCTACGAGGCCCATGCCGACGCGCGGTTTCCGGTCGTCTACCTGATCCAGGGCATGACGGGTCAGCTCGACATGTGGCGCAACCGGAGCGCCTTTCGGCCGAACGTCGTCGAGCTGATCGACGCCGTCTTCGCGGGTCGGGACGACGACGCTCCACCGCCGGCGCTCGTCGTCTTCGTCGATTGCTGGACCAGCTACGGCGGCTCCCAGTTCCTCGATTCGCCCGGCACCGGCCGCTACCACACGTATCTCTGCGACGAGGTCGTGCCCTGGGTCGACGCGACCTACCGGACGCTCGCGGACCGCGACCACCGTGCGATCAGTGGCAAGAGCTCCGGCGGCTATGGGGCGATGGTGACGCCCATGCTCCGGCCCGACCTGTTCACGGCCCTCGCCACGCACGCGGGCGACGCCCTCTTCGAGATCTGCTATCTGCCGGAGTTCGGCCCCGCCGCGAGGGCGCTCCGAGACGAGTACGAGGGCTCGTGGGACCGCTTCTGGGCGGACTTCCGGTCCCGCCCGGCGTTCACGAAGAAGGGCGACGACGTCCTCGTCAACGAGTACGCGATGGCGGCCTGCTACTCGACCGACGACGACGGCACCGTCCGGCTCCCGTTCGAGGCGACGACGGGCGAGCTGGTACCCGAGGCCTGGGGGCGGTGGCTGCGCTGGGATCCCGTCCGGATCGCTCGCACGCCCGACGGGCGGGCCGCGCTCCGTGGGCTGCGGGCGGTCTATGTCGACGCGGGCAGGCGCGACGAGTACCACCTCGACCTCGGCGCGGCGGCGTTCCGACGGGAGGTCGTCGCGGCCGGCGGCCCCGAACCGCGGTTCGAGCTGTTCGATGCCGGCCACGGCTCGATCGAGTACCGCTATCCGCTCGCCATCCGCTATCTCGCCGAGGCGCTCGCGAGCCCGCCGTAACCGGCGTTCGGCTCGTCTTCGGCGGGCACTTCGGTGCCGCCGGGCACCGGGGTCCTGGTACCCGGCGTCGTGGTGCCAGCGCGCACCGGTGCCAACTCGCACAGCCCGTACGAGGGTCGCATTGGCTGCGTTGCCGGGCGGCAGGCATCCTCGGGTCCGTGATCGAGGTCGTGCGAGATCGTCTCCGGCTGCGCTTCCACCGTCCGGGTCACGATCCGGATGACGACGAGGCGTCGGGGTCGGAGCCCACGCCGGAGGTCGAATTCGTCGCCTACGCCGTCGACTGCCGTCTCTACGGGCGGCTTCGCCTCGCCGGCGACCGACTGACCGACATGCTCAATGCCTGCGAGGAGTACGTGCTGGTCGACGTCCTCGCCGAGAGCCTGGACTCTGGCGAGGTCGTCGAGACCGCCGAGGTCGTCGTTCGGCGCGACGAGCTCGTGGCGGTGGAGGCGAGCGGTCCCCGGGGGAAGACGGAGCGTCGGGTCCGGACCCGCCAGCATCCGCTCGGGCTCAAGGCCGGGCCGTATCTCGTCGAGGGCTATCTCCATGCCGGCGTCGGCATGGACCCGCTCGTCGCCGTCCGCCGTCGCGGTCCGATGGTGCCGATGACCGACGCCCGGATCGCATACGTCTCGGGTGGCGTTCGCCAACTCCGCGACGCCGTCACGATCCTCGTGAACCGCGATCAGGCCGAGTGGATCGCGCCGGCGGCGTCGGACGACGAGGTCGCCTTTCCGGACGTGCCCGTCGACCCCGATCGCGGGCCGCTCCTCAAGGACTTCACGGGTCAGCTCTGGGGCATCTCGCCCGACTGACCGTCTCGCGAGCCGGGCGCTATTCGGGTCGGAGCAGGATCGTTCGGATCTCGCCGGCGACGAGCGGGGCGAGCGGATCCTCCCGGGTCGGCGTCTCGTCCAGCCGCGCCGCACCCAGCCCGGCGATCGAACGAACGTCGATCCGGCTCCCGGCGCCCGGTGCAAACAGCCGAAGGGCGGCGCCGGCACCGTCCTCCGCGGGTTTGAGCGTGGACCAGGCGAGGTCGCCGTCGACCGCCACGAGGCCGTCGGTGAGGGCACCCGGGGGGCCGATGCCGACGGGCGTTCGGACGTCCGCGGAGAGCCGGCACAGGGCTGCGTCGGACATCGCGGAGGCCCCGAACCCGAGTGCGTAGCGAAAGACGTGGCGGCCGAGACACTGGGCCTCTGGCGTCGGGATCCCGGGGCCGGCGTGTCCCGGCCGGGTCGAGAGGTCGTCGCGTGACAGCCATCCGACGCAGCGCAGCAGCGTCAGGGCGAGGTCGACGCCGCGGTGGACCGGCACCGCCTCGTACTCCGGAAGCCCGCGCCCGACCACGGCCAGGTCACCGAGCGCAACGGCGCCCGCGGTGTGCGCCGTGAGCGCCGGCGGCTCGACCCAGGCCGCGCCGCTCCAGTTCGCGCGGACTGGGCGGTGGACGACGTCGAAGTGGCCCTCCGCGCGGACCAGCGTCGCGTGGGTCGCACCCGGCGCGGCGAAGCGGACGCGGAGGCGATGGTCGCGGGCGGCGTTGTCGACGGTCGTCTCGATCTCCACGCGCGGAATGCCGCTGACGAGTCGGACGGCGACGCGGATCGGACAGGTCACCCGGCCGCTGCGGCGTCGCCGGTCCGCAGAGAGCCGAGCCGGCAGCTCGAGGCCGACCTTCGCGGTCAGCTCCGCGACGACCGGGCCATGCCCCGTGGTCGCGACCGTTGCGGCGTCGCCGGCGCCCCGCGGTCGATCGCCTTCGAGCGGGCAGAAGTTGTACTCGTCGCCGCGGTCGGCCTCGTCCTCGAGGACGTTGAGGCGCTCGTGGCGTCGACCGGACGCGAGCTCGACGACCGAGAGCGAGCCGTCGGCGTGGAGCGTGACCCGGAGGTGCTCGTTCTGGATCGTGTCGTCCGCGACCACGCGCGACCCGTATTCGGGGAACGGCTCGGGCCGCGTGGCCGGAACGAGCGTGATCGGCCGGGCACCGAACCCGTCGACGTCGAGGGCGACGAGCGCGCTGCCGTTCGAGCCCTCGTCCATGGCGTCGATACGCTGGGCAGGGATCGCCGCCGCCAGGACGGCGAGGTCGTCGGCCTCGTGGGGGAATCCCGGCAGCGCGACGAGCGCCTCGGCCTCGGCGAGATCGTCCGGAATCGGCAGCTCGACCAGGACGCGGCGCGGCGAGGGAAGGGGGTTGACGATGCTCGCCGACACGTCGATCGGCGGCCGATAGGTCCAGGGGGCCTCGCGTCCGGCCAGCGCCGCGAGCGCCTCTCGCTCGATCCGGTCGGCGATCCGCCGGGCGGTGGCGAAGCGGCCGAGCATGTCGCGGTGCGTCTCGTCGACCGAGCAGCCGCTGATCGAGTCGTGGGGCATGTTCCGGAGGTGCTCTCGCCAGGCTCGCCGGAGCTCGTCGACCGGGATCGCGTACCGGCCGGCGAGGAACGCGAGCGACGCGAACGACTCGGCGGCGAGGAGCGCGCGTTCGGTCGCCTCGGCCGCCTGCTTGAGGTGGATGCGGGCGGAATTGATCCCGCGCAGGACCGGCGCGTCACGGCCGCCGACGAGCTCTCCCTCCACGGTCGGCAGGGCGTCGATGTCGAGGTCGGCACGCAGCCGCGCCCAGTACTCCTCGTAGGAGCCGATCTCCAGCGTGTCCTCGGGGTGGACCGATCGACCATGCTCGACGAGGTCCGGCAGGGGCCGATGGATCGGCTGGTGGTCCGAGCCATTGCAGAGGAGGAGCTCGCGCGTGCCCGATCGCTCGATCTCGGGTCCCCACGCGCCGAGGAACCGGTCGAGGCGGGCGGCGGCCGCGTCGGGCTGGGCGCCCGGATCGTCGGCGAGATCGATCCCGCCCTGCGCCCAGCGGC
Source organism: Candidatus Limnocylindrales bacterium (assembly GCA_036503395.1). GTDB lineage: Bacteria > Chloroflexota > Limnocylindria > Limnocylindrales > CSP1-4 > DASSHA01. The sequence goes on along the minus strand of DASXWX010000389.1, from coordinate 1,692 downwards.
CGATCTGGGAGCTGTTGCCGTAGCCGCCGAGCTGACGGATGGCGGTCACCGCCGTCCCGTCGGGCGCCCGCCACTCGAATGCGAGCCCGATGCCGTTGCCACGGTCGTCGAGGCCTCGCCAGAAGATGAACGCATCGAGCCCGAAGCCGCGCAGGATCTGCGGCAGCTGGCCGACATGCCCGAACGTGTCGGGCAAGTAGCCGACGGCCATCGGCTCGCCGCCCCACTCGCGCACGACCCGCGTGCCGGCGATGAGGTTGCGGACGAGCGTCTCCGGGCCGGCCAGGAACTCGTCCGGCAGGACGTACGAGGGGCCGGTCATGACGCGTCCGCTCGCGACGAGCCGGCGCAGTCGCTCGACTGCAACGCGTGGGCGGATCTCGGCATAGTCCTCGAGAATGACGCTCTGCCCGTCGAGCGTGAACGAGCGGAAGCGCCCGTCGGCCTCGAGGACCTCGACGATCTCGTCGATCGTTCGCGCCAGTCGCATCCGGAACTGCTCGAACGGCAGGTACCACTCGCGGTCCCAGTGGGTGTGGGCCACGATCGTGAAGCGAAAGCCCCTGCCGGCGACGCCGGCCGGCGTGGCCGGCGCGGCGGAGCCGGTGGCGTCGGCCGCGGGACGGTCGGCCCGGCGCGCGATCGCGCGCGGGCTCATGCCGCCGTGGCCTCGGCGGCGGGAGTCGCGAGCGGGACGGGCAGGCGGCCGCGAAACGCCGCCGGTCCCTCGACGAGGGCCGCCACGAGGGCCTCGGCCGTCGCCGGCGTGTCGGTGTAGGCAGCGATGGCGGTCGAGCAGGCGGGCTCGAGGAGCAGGTCGGCCGGGCTCCGAAGCGCGACACGCACGACGCTCGCGTCGCCGAGCGCGGCCACGGCGAGCCGGGCCTCCGGCGAGGCGAACGCATCGCGCGTCGCGAGGATCGTGACGTCGGCGGCCGCCGCCGCGGCCAGCGCCTCGGGCAGTCCCTCCCCGGTCCGCGGCACGACGCGGAGGCAGACCGCGCCTGGAAACGAGCCCTCGACCGCGGCTCGAAGCGCCGGCGACTCCCCCCGCGAGTCCTCCACCGGCGACGGGCGCGCGGAGGCGATGTCGACCAGGGCGACGCGGGAGCCCGGAGCGATCGGCAGGCGCCGAGCGTCGTCGCGGACGAGCGTGAGCGACGTTCGGGCGATCCGTCGGGCCAGCCGGCCGTGGAGGGCGACGGACACGCGGTGCGGGATCCGGGCACGCGCCGTCTCGGCCGCCGCGTCGAAGGCCGCGACGCGCGCGAGCGCGACGAACAGGCGTGGCCCGGGGATCACGCCGTTGAGAACGGCCGCCTCGAGGGCGTCGAGGGTCCGCCAGCCGGCGTCCAGGGCCATCACCACGTCGGCGCCGGCGAGCATCGCCTCGACCGCGGCCTGGCCGACCGGTCGATGCAGCGCGATCGCGTCCATCACGAGGGCGTCGGTCACGAGGATCCCCTCGAAGCCGAGCTCGTCCCGGGCGAGATCGACGAGCGCCCCGGGCGAGAGCGTCGCCGGCAGCACGGCGTCGATCGCGCCGTGGACGACGTGAGCGGTCATGAGCGCCGGAGCACCGGCCGTGATCGCCGCCCGGTACGGGGCGAGGTCGCGCTCCCGGAGCACATCCAGCGTCCCGCCCACCCGGGGCACGGAGAGGTGCGAATCGGTCGGCGTCCGGCCGTGGCC
>DASXWX010000388.1:0-2325 GCA_036503395.1 Candidatus Limnocylindrales bacterium | reverse complement strand
AGGACGCGAGGACGGCCCGGTGCCACGGATCGCCGAACGCCGACGCCACCGGGGAACGACCCGGCGACGCGGCATGCCGGACGACCGCCTCGACCCCCGCCGCAGCGGCCTCAGCGATCGGGTCCTGATTGCCGCCCGCAGAGGTCGACTCGGCCACCGCGCCGACCATGCTGTGCAGGGCATCAGCGAACGGCACAGCCTCCGGCGCCTCGCCCGCCCCCACGACGACGGCGAGCGGACCGCCGACGAGCGCGCGCAGCGGCCGATGGACGGGCTCGAGCGCGAGCTGTCGGAGCTCCTCGTCGAGCGACGGCACGCCCCTCGTTCCGAGCCGTTCCCACAGCCGAGACCAGAGCCGGGCCGACCTGTCGCGCACCTCCCGGACGTCGAGGAGGACCTGCCGCTCGTAGGCGCCGAGCTCCACTCGCAGCCCGCGCTCCCGCAGGTCGCGCGCCGGCGCGAGGTGCTCCAGACCGGAGACGTGATCGCGCCAGAGGACGAAGGCGTCCGGACCATCCGGGATCCGCCAGCCGTCGGCGAGCGTTCGGCCGCGAGCGTCGCGGAGCCAGCCCGCGATCGAGCCGAACCGGTTGTGGTAGACGACGAGCGAGCGCTCGCCGCCCGGCCCGACATTGGAATAGGCGAAGACGTCCTCGGCCACGCCGCCGCCGTCGGCCGCGACGTCGTAGAGGAGGAAGTCGCGCACCTCGGCGAACTGGGCCCGCCGGTGGAGGAGCGGCACGATCGTCCGCTCGTGGTAGGCAAGAAGCCCCTCGTCGACCGCCTCGTCGCGGTAGGCCCGGCGGTACTCCATCCCGTACTTCTCGCCGAAGCCCTCGAGCTGGCCGTGGCCGATCATCGGCAGCCCGGGCAGCGTCGCGAGGACCGTCGCGACCCCGAAGTACTTGTCGCCCTTGCCGAACTGCTCGACCGCGGTCCGCTCGTCGGGGTTCGTCATGAAGTTCACGTAACGCTTGAGGATCTCGGGGTCGAAGTCGAGCGTGTCGCGCATGACCCGGCGATAGCCGGCGTTGTCCTCGTCGCGGAGCATGTGCATGAACGCGCTGTTGTAGACGCGGTGCATGCCCAGGGTCCGGACGAAGTAGCCCTCCATGAGCCAGAACGCCTCGGCCAGGAGGAGCGTGTCGGGCGCCTCCGCCGCGACCCGGTCGACGACCTCGCGCCAGAACTCGACGGGCATGAGCCGGTCGAACTCCGCCTTCGGCATCGAATGCTCGGACCGCGACGGGATCGCCCCACCGGCCCCCGGCTCCGGGAACCAGAGCCGCTCGACGTGGCGCTTCGCGAGCGTCATCGCGGCGTCGAAGCGGATGATCGGGAAGCGCCGGGCGACGTCGAGGATCGTTCGGATGACCGCCTCGCGCGTGGCGGCATCGAGGTAGTTGAGCTGGGCGGTGTCGTTCCAGGGGAAGCTCGTCCCGTCGTTGCCGTGGTAGATGAAGCGACGCTGGCCGCTGCCCCGGTCTTCGCGGAGGAAGACGACCGCGGCGTCGGTCCCGTCCCAGTAGTGGTCCTCGATCGCGATCCGCACCCGGCCATCGGGCGAGAGGTCCGGACCGTCGAACGAGTAGCCCGGGTACGGCGGCTCCGGCAGCGACAGGAACCGCTCCGGGTGCTCGATCACCCAGCGCGAATCGATGCCCATGTGGTTCGGGACCATGTCCGACGCGAGGCGGATCCCGCGCGCCCAGGCCCGCTCGCGGAGGTTCCCCCAGGCGTCCTCACCGCCGAGGTCGTCGGCGATCCGGTAGTCGTCGAGCGAGTAGGCCGAGGCGACGGCCTCCGGGTTGCCACGCCGGCGCTTGATCTCGGCCGACGCCCGGCTCCGCTCCCACAGGCCGATGAGCCAGAGCCCGGTGATCCCCCAGCGGGCCAGGCGGTCGAGCTCCTCGTCGGGGATCGCGTCGAGCGTCCGGATGTCGCGGGCGTAGCGGCGCGAGAGCTGGTCGAGCCAGACGTACGTGCTCTTCGCCATCAGCACGACGCGCGGCATCCAGGCCGAGTCGCTGCTGAACCGCTCCGGCTCGTCGCCGAAGCCCGCGAGCGCGCCGCCGAGCGCGGCGGCCGAGTCGCCGCGGCCGCCGCCGCCGGGGTGAAATCGGCGCCATGTCGCGAGCTCCTCCTCGGCGAGGACGTCGAGGTGGACGAGGAGCGCGTCGAGCAGGTCGCCGACGAGCTCGCCCCAGTGCTCGCGGATGAACCGGAGCTGGCCGGTGAGCGAATCGGGCGAGGCGAGCGCCGGCGCGCGCAGGAGATCGACGAGCGACTGCCGCTCCGGCCCGAACGGCGGCAGGCGCCGGAACG
>DASXWX010000387.1:0-8781 GCA_036503395.1 Candidatus Limnocylindrales bacterium | reverse complement strand
GGCTGTTCGTGCCGTTGGAGGCCGCGGCCAAGATGCGAGCCAGCTTCATCCTCCTCGGCCCGCTTCTGGCCCGGTTCGGGCGGGTCATCATCAGCAACCCCGGCGGCGACCGGATCGGCCGGCGGCCCGTCAACCTCCACGTCGATGCGATGCGTGCGCTCGGCGCCGAGATTGCCTACCGTAACGGCTACTACTTCGCGCTCGCGCCCGGCCGACTTCGGGGGACCGAGGTCCGGTTCCCGTTCGTGTCGGTCATGGGGACCGAGAATGCGATGCTCGCGGCGACCCTCGCCGAGGGCCACACGGTCATTCGCCCCGCGGCGCAGGAGCCGGAGGTCGACGACCTCATCGAGTTCCTGCGGGAGATGGGCGCCGACGTCGCGCGGACCTACCCCGACACGATCGAGGTCGAGGGCCAGCGGCGGCTTCGCGGCGCGAACCACGCCGTCGTGCCCGACCGGATCGAAGCCGGCACGTTCCTCGCGGCAGCGGCCGTCACGGGCGGCCGCGTCACCCTCGAGGACGCACCGTGTGACCATCTCACGGCGTTCGTGGAGCTCGTCGGCGCGGCGGGCGTGTCCGTGTCGTGCGGGCCCGACCGGATCGAGGTCGATGCCCGCAACCCCGGTCCCGGTTCGTTCCGCGCCTGCGACCTCGAGACCGCCCCGTATCCCGGTCTCGCGACCGACCTCCAGCCGCCGGGCTGCGTCGTGCTGACCCAGGCCGTCGGGGAGTCGCGCGTCCACGAGGCGATCTTCGAGGACCGCCTCGAGTGGCTGACCGAGCTGCGCCGGATGGGCGCGAATGCCGACGTGATCGACAATCACCACGCGCTCATCCGCGGGCCGGCGCAGCTGCGCGGCGCCGACGTCGAGATCGGCGACCTCCGGGCGGGCGCCTCGCTCATCCTGGGTGCCCTGGCGGCCGAGGGGACGTCCACGGTCCGCGGCGCCCACCACGTCCACCGCGGCTATGAGAACATCGACCGCAAGTTCCAGGACCTCGGTGCGCGCATCGAGCGCCTGGCGGAAGGGAGCCCCGTCACCGTCTCATGACGAAGATCGGCATCGACCTGGGCACGGCGAACGTGCTCGTGTACGTCAAGGGCAAGGGCATCGTCATCGACGAGCCCTCCGTCGTCGCGGTCAGCGACGACAACCGGATCGTCGCGGTCGGCGAGGAGGCCCGGGAGATGATCGGGCGGACGCCGGGGAACATCCAGGCGATCCGGCCGATGAAGGACGGCGTCATCGCCGACTACGTCATCACCGAGGCGATGCTCGACTTCTTCATCAAGAAGGCGATGAAGCGGCGGGTGGTCGGCTTCTCGAAGCCCGACGTGATGATCAGCGTCCCCGCCGGCGTCACGTCCGTCGAGAAGCGTGCCGTGCGCGACGCTGCCCTCAAGGCAGGCGCAGGCGAGGCATACCTGATCGAGGAGCCGCTGGCGGCCGCCATCGGCGCCAATGTTCCGATCAGCGGGCCGTCCGGGAACATGGTCATCGACATCGGCGGCGGCACGAGTGAGATCGCGGTCATCGCCCTCGGCGGGATCGTCGTCTCGACGTCGCTCCGCGTCGGCGGCAACAAGTTCGACGAGCACATCGCGACCTACATCCGCAAGAAGTACAACCTCATGGTCGGCGACCGAACCGCCGAGGAGGTCAAGATCGCGATCGGGACGGCCCTTCCGCTCGAGCGCGAGATGACGATGGAGGTCCGCGGGCGTGACCTGATCGCCGGCCTGCCGCGGACCATCCCGATCACGAGCTCCGAGGTCATGGAGGCGATCGAGGCGCCCCTCCAGCAGCTCGTCTCGGCCGTCCGAACCGTGCTCGAGCAGACGCCGCCGGAGCTCTCGAGCGACATCATCGACAAGGGGATGGTCATGTCGGGCGGCGGCTCGCTCCTCCGGAACATCGACAAGCTGCTGACCCAGGTGACCGGCGTGCCCTGCCACGTCGCGGAGAACGCCCTCAACTGCGTCGCGCTCGGGACGGGCCTCGCCCTCGAGCACTTCGACTTCTTCAAGAAGTCCCTCGTCCAGCAGCTCTGAAATCCTCATTACCTCCGGTCGATGCGCTCCACCGAGCGCGCCCGGCCGTCGATGAGAGCGAGGCGGATCGCGGTGGAGGGTGCCAGCCTGCGTTCGTTCGTCGACCTGCACTGCCACACCAGCGCCAGCTTCGACTCGCTCGCGGACCCCGTCGCAGTGGCCCGAGCGGCGGCGTCGCGAGGCCTCAGCCACCTCGCGATCACAGACCACGGCACGCTCGACGGCGCGCTCCGGGCGCGCGACCACGCGCCCGCGGGGCTCACAGTCCTCGTCGGTGAGGAGATCAGGACGACAGGCGGAGATCTGATCGCGGTCTTCGTGGAGCGGCCGATCCCGGCCGGCCTCCCCGTGGCGGACGCAATCGCCGCCGTCCGCGATCAGGGCGGCGTCGTCGGCCTGCCCCATCCCTTCGACCGCTTCCGCGGCTCGCTCCTCGCCGGCCGCCAGCCCGACGGCGATCATGACGCCGGCGATGGCCTCGTCGACCTCGTCGACTGGGTCGAGACCTGGAACGCGCGGGCGCTCGGGCGTGGTGCGAACGAGCGCGCCGCTGACCTCGCGCGCCGGAACGATCTCCCGGGTGTCGCCGCCTCCGACGCCCACTCCACGCTCGAGGTCGGCGTGACCTACACGATCCTCGACGGCGATCCTTCGACGCCCGCGGGCCTTCTCGCCGCGCTCCCGACCGCCGAGATCGTTCCCGGCCGGCCGTCGTTCGTCGTGCGATTCATCACACCGCTCGCGAAGACGGTCCACGCCGTCACCCGCCGCGGCCGGACCGTCCGATGAGCGAGCCGCCGCCGCCCCGAGAGGGTGACGATCGACCCATGGCGCCGAACGTCGAGCCGGACGCACGATCCCCCGAGATGACCGCTCCAGCGTCCGCCCTCGGCGAAGCCGCGCCGAAGGCCGGAACCCTCGACGGCGCGAGGAGCGCCACACCCGCGGATCGGGAGATCTCGGCCGACCAGCTCTCGCTCGTCGCGAGGCTCCGCCAGCCGCGGACGATCGTCTCGCTCGTCCTGCCGATCGTGCTGCTCGTCCTGTTCGCCCGGAGCCTGCCCGGGTTCCGCCTCGAGGAGCTCCCCGGCAAGATCCTCGCCGCCAATCCCGCGCTCCTCGGGGTGGCGTTCGTCGTCTTCTACCTGGGCTTCCCGCTCCGCGGCTACCGCTGGGCGCGCCTCGTTCGGGCGACCGGTTTCCACCTGCCGACATTCGATGCGACCGAGATCATCTTCGTCAGCTGGCTCGTCAACTGCCTCGTGCCGGCCAAGCTCGGCGACCTCTATCGGGCCTGGCTGCTCAAGGTCAACAGCCCCGTCTCGCTCTCGCGGACGTTCGGGACCGTCTTCATCGAGCGCGTGCTCGACCTGTTCGCGATCGTGGTCCTCGGGCTCGCGTCGGGGTTCGTGAGCTTCCGCAACGGGCTGCCCGGCGACGTCCAGGCCGTCTTCGCCATCGGCATCGGGGTCGTCGTCCTCCTTGCCGCAGGGCTCCTGACGCTCCGGAACTTCGGCCGCCGGATCCTCGTCCGGCTGCCCGTCCCGCACACCATCGTGGAGTTCTACGACCGCTTCGAGGAGGGCGTCTTCTCGGCCGTCGGCCTCCGGGCGATGCCCATCCTGCTCGTCCTGACCGCGCTCATCTGGTCGACCGAGGCAGTCCGGCTGCTGTTCGTCGTCGAGGCCCTCCATCTGCCCGACGTCCACCTCGGGATCAGCGGCGCGTTCTTCGTCGCGCTGACCGGCTCACTGCTGACGGCGGTGCCGCTGACGCCTGCGGGGATCGGCGTCGTCGAGACGGGCCTCGTCGCCGTCCTGACGCTCGTGTACGGCATCCCGAGCCAGGACGCCCTGACGATCACGCTCGTCGACCGCGCGATCAGCGTCCTCTCGATCATCGTGCTCGGCTCGATCGCGTACGGGGTGTCGCCCCTCCGGCGCGGTGTCGGCATCGGCTCGCCGATCGTCCGCCAAGAGTCCGGGTCTCACTCCCCATCGGACCCCTCCTGACTGCAGCCCTCCGACGGGCCCCGCGCCGGGCTCGAAGTACGAACGAGGGATACAGCGTCCGGGACCGTTCGGACATCGTGATCGCAGCAGGCAGCCCCGCCGACCAGGTGTTCGGCGGGCGCGGGCCACGGACGGGGAAGGCCCAACCGGAGTCGATGACAAGTCAGAACGGTCGCGCGTTCAACGAGTGGCTGCGAGCCCAGCTCAAGGCCAAGAAGATGTCCCAGCGCCAGCTCGCGCAGCAGTCGGGCGTCGACCACTCGACGATCTCCCGGCTCATCCGCGGCGACCGCATGCCCTCGCTCGGGACTGCCACGAAGCTCGCCCGCGGCCTCCGCGAGCTCCACGACGACGCCGACACGCCGGCCTATCTCGGGATCGTGTCGACGTCCCAGGCCAACCCGACGGCGCGGGTCGAGTACGCGCTCCGCGCCGACGAGCTCCTCTCCGAGGCACAGGTCCGACAGGTAATGGAGTATTACCTCGCGGTCCGAATGCGCCGCTTCGGGCGAACCTTCCAGCCCGAACGTCCCGAGCACAACCGTGACGCGTCTTCGGGCAACGGCGGGCGAGGCCTCGCGGCACCGCTCCGGCCGCAGCCGCCGTCGATCCGGCCGGTCTCGACGAACCCGATGAACATGGCCGGGCGCTACACCGCCCTCCGACCCCTCAGCCGACCCAACGGCACGACCGGCGCCAACGGCTCCGGGCGCGAACCCCGAGGCTGACCCTCACTCCGCATTCTCCAGGGCACGACCCGGTCGACCTCCACGTCCGGGTCTCGGGGACAGCGAGCGCCGGCCCGATCGGGCCGGCGCTCGCATTTCCGGCCGCTCAGTCGGATTCGGACGATCTCCGGCGCGACCCGTGCCGCGGCGGCAGGTTGAACGCTTCGGGCGGCAGCTGAGCCAGCGGCTCGCCCGCGAGCAGGGCGCGCGCCCGGGCGAGATTGATCCCGTCATAGCCGTCCTCCATCCCGGGCGTCTCGAGGTAGACCGGCTTGCCGGCGAGCACCGGATGACGCAGGACGTAGCCGAGGCCGGCCTCGCCGATCCTTCCTGCACCGACGTGCTCGTGACGGTCGGCACGGGAGCCGAGCTCCGAGCGCGAGTCGTTGAGGTGGATCATCGCGAGACGCCCGAGGCCGATGCGATCGTCGAATGCCGCGAACAGCTCGTCGACGGCCGCCGCAGAGCGAAGGTCGTAGCCGGCTCCCCAGAGATGGGCCGTGTCGAGACAGATGGCGACGTCGCCCGCGCTCACGCCGCGCGCCTCGATCGCGCAAAGGATCGCCGCCAGCTCCTCCACCGTCGTCCCGTAGCCGTTGCCACCGCCGGACGAGTTCTCGAGGACGACGGTCGGACGGCCGGCGACGTCGGCGGTCACCTCGAGCGCGCACGAGACAGCCTCGGCGACCCGCTCGGCGGCCGTCTCCACCCCCGCGCCCAGGTGCGACCCGACGTGGACGTTCACGAACCGCGCGCGGAACCCGGGGCCGGAGCGCAGGTCCGAGGCGAGCAGGTCGATCGAGGGCCGGCGGAAGCGCTCGTCGCCGCCGGCCAGGTTGCAGAGGTAGGGCGCATGGATCGCCACCGGACCGATGTCGAGGTCAGCGAGGCGCTCGCGAAACCGGGGGAGCTCCTCGGATGGCTCCGCTCGCCGGCGCCAGGCCGTCGGATTGTCGGCGAAAACCTGGACGACCTCGGCGCCGATCGATCCTGCTCGTTCGAGCGCCTTGACCAGCCCGCGGGCGTGCGGAAGGTGGAGGCCGAGGCGCGGCGGATCCGAGGTCACGACGCGATGCTATCGGTACCCTGCCGGGGTGGATCCGAAGGCCGCGGCGGAGGCGCTCGCCGTCCTAAGGGCGCTCGCCGACCCGATCCGGCTGCGCGTCGCCGGTCGGCTCGCCGCACGGCCGGCCAGCGTCGCACAGCTCGTCGATGAGCTCGGGATGGGCCGGATCGCGGCCGCTCGGGCGCTCGCAGGACTCGAGGAGGCCGGGCTCGTGAAGAGCGACGGCGAGCGCTGGACGATCGACCGCACGACGCTCGCACGACTCGGACGGGAGCTGAATGCGACGAAGCCCAGTCCCGACGTCGTGCCCGCCGCCACGGCGACCGGTCGCGTACTCGACCGCGACGAAACGCGGATCCTCCGCTCGTTCCTCGCCCGCGGACGCCTGAGGTCCATCCCCGTGGCAGGGCGAAAGCGCGAGGTGGTGCTGCGGTACCTGCTCGACGCGGTCTTTCCGGACGAGACCGACCGGCCCGAGCGCGACGTGAACGACGCGCTACGCCAGTACCACGAGGACGTGGCCGCGCTCCGGCGGTACCTCGTGGACGCGGGGCTGGTGAGCCGCGAGCGAGGGATCTACCGGCGGGCGACGCCGCCGGCGAGCGCGTCGGGCGTGTAGTCGCCGCCGACGATCGGCTCGATCAGCCCGAGGTCGCCGTCGCCGCGGAGATAGAGGATCGCGATCCGTTCCGTCTCCGCATTGACGAAGACGAAGAAGTCGTGGCCGAGCTCCTCCATCTCGGCCGCCGCGTCCTCCTCGAACATCGGCGTGATCGCGAAGCGCTTCGTCTTCACGATCCGGCGTTCGCGACCGTCGTCGGCCGTGCCGTCGGCGATCCGTCGCAGGAGGCTCTTCTCCTCGGTCGGCCGGTGGTGAACGAGCGGCTTCTTGCGGACGTCCACGGCCTGCCGCTCGACCTTGTCGACCACCGCGTCGATCGCCGCCTGGTAGGTGGGGCCGGTCGCCTGCGACCGCATCGTCCGGCCGTGCGCGGTCAGGGTGACGTTCGCGATGTGGGCGTCCGTGGCACTCCGGTGCTTCTCGTTCGAGAGCTCCAGCACGAGCGGCGTCTCGGCTTCGAGCAGGCGGTCGAGGCGCGCGAGCTTCCGCTCGGCGAAGTCGCGCACGCGCTCGGGAAGCTCGACGTTCTTGCCCTTGACGATCGTCCGCACGGTGCGCCTCCGGGGCTTCGTCTGGGCGTCCCGCCGAACGGGACGCGGAGTCCGTCGACGGGTCGAGTATAGGCGCGAGGGGCCTACCGCTCCCGCGCGACGACGATCGCCGAGACGGCGAGCGCACCGGCCGCCATCAGCGCCTCGGCGCAGGCCGCGAGGGTGGCGCCGGTGGTCGTCACGTCGTCGACGAGGACGAGCCAGCGGCCGCTGACATCGTTCCGGGCATCGGGAGTGACCGCGAACGCGTCGCGCACGTTCTGCGCCCGGTGCCGTCGATCCAGCTCGTACTGGGCGACCGTCGCGCGGGCGCGAACCAGCCCGGTCACCAAGGGCCGACCGAGCCTCGCGGCCGCCACCCGCGCGATGAGCTCGGCCTGGTCGTAGCCGCGCCGGCGGCGTCGCTCCTCGTGGACCGGAACCGCGACCAGGGCATCACCGCCGGCACCGACGCCCGCCCACCGCGCCGCGACCGCTTCACCCAGCGGGACCGCCAGCCGGCGTTCGCCGCCGTACTTCAGCTCGTGGAGCGCGGCACGGGCCAGGCCCTGGTACGGCGCACACCACTCCAGCTGGACGAGCGGCGGCGGCATCGTCGATGCCAATCCGATCGGGACGCCGGCAGGCAGCTCGAGGCGTGTCGAGAGCCTCGGCATGCAGCTGCGACAGATCGCGTCACCTTCCCGACCGCAGCCGGGACAGCGCGCCGGAAAGGCGAGGTCGAGCGCGGCGTCGAGAAGGCGAGCCACGGCGCGAGCGTGATGGCGGCCGCTCAACCGGCACTTACGGCCCGCGAGGCGAACTGCGCGCGTCCCGCGAAATGGGAGTAACCGCGGACGAACCCGGAGATCGCCGGGCTCCGTCGCCCTCTTCCCGCGCGGCGGGCGTGCAGGCAATGGAACCGCGCGTCGGCCGCCGATACGCCCGATCCACGGGAATCCGTGGCCCGAAGCGCGGGCCGTCAGCCGGGCGCGATCTCGATCAGGTCGCCGACCCGCGTCCCGGACGTCGCCGCCGTCCCGATCGGCAGCTCGAGGCACCCGTCCGCGCCGCGAACGAGCGGCACGAGACCCGTCCACGCCGGGAGCGCCTCGCGCACGGCGACGACGCGTCGCGTGCCATCGGGCCCGGCGCGGCCGACGAACACGGCGTCGATCGGGAAGCGCATGAACATCATGTGGATCCCGTTGGTGCCTGGCAGCCAGAGGCCGCCGCCGTGGGCCAGCGACGGCCGCCCCATCAGGCCCATGAAACGGGCCCAGAGCGAGGTCGCCGCCTCGAGCCGATCGGCCAGGACGCTCTCGCGGGTCCGATTGAGGGCCCGAAGTGACCGGGCCGCCGGTTCAGCCGGGGGTGCCGCCACCGAGGTTCTTGACGATCAGGATGATCGCGGGACCGAGGATGACGATGAAGAGCGACGGGAAGATGCAGCCGACGAGCGGGAACAGCATCTTGATCGGCGCCTTCGCCGCCTGCTCCTCCGCGCGCTGTCGACGCTCGATCCGGAGCTGCTCGCTCTGGACCTGGAGGACCTTCGACACCGACACGCCGAGCTGCTCGGCCTGGATGATCGCCCCGATGAAGTTGGTGAGGGCAGGCACCTCGGTCCGCGGGATGATGTCCCGCAGGGCGTCGCGTCGGGCCTTGCCGACACGAACCTCGGCGAGCGCGCGGCGGAACTCCTCGCTGAGGGGTCCCCTCAGCTTCTCGACGACCTTGCCGAGGGCCGCGTCGAAGCCGAGGCCG
>DASXWX010000386.1:0-1758 GCA_036503395.1 Candidatus Limnocylindrales bacterium | reverse complement strand
CGCGACGATCGTCGACCGCGAGTTCGATCGCGCCCGGTTCCGGCGCCGGACCGAGGCCGTCGACGACGGCGGGTTCTGCCGGAACTGCCGCGAGCCCCCGGGCGATCGTGGCCGCATCCGGATGCTCAAGGATTTCGCGTTCGACGTCGTCGGCACCGAGGAGGACGCCCGGGAGCGAACCGGGAACCTGGCCCACCTGACGCTCGGGGAGGCGCGTGCGGCCGGCAGCTGGAGCACCGTCCTCGCGCCGCCGGGCGAGCATCGCGCGCTCAACGAGGTGCCGGCCGAGGTCGTGCGCGACCTGCTGGCCGGTGCCAGGGCCGCGATCGCAACCGCGGCTGAGGCGGGCCAGACCGAGTACCTGACAGTCGTCCAGAACTGGGGCGCTCAGGCGGGCGCGAGGACGAACCACCTCTGCCTCGACCTCTACGACCTGCCCCAGGTCCCGCACCGGATCGGCGAGGAGATCGGCGGGTCGGCGCGGTTCGTCATCCGCGAGGGTGAGTGCCCCTATTGCCGGCTCGTGCGCGAGGAGGTCCGGCGTCCGGCCAGGCTCGTCTGGGAGGACGCGTCGTCCGTCGCCTTCGCGCCGTACGCGTCACGCTCGCCGTTCGAGGTCTGGGTCGTGCCGCGTCGCCACGCGGCGGACTTCGGGACGGCGTCCGACGCCGACCTCGCCTCGACCGCCGATGCCCTCCGCGCCGTGGTCAGCCGTCTCGCGCCACTCGACGGCCCGCCGTACAACCTCGTCCTCCACACCGCCCCGCTTCGGGAGCGCGTCGACCAGACCTACCACTGGCACTGGGAGATCCATCCGCGGCTGCGTGAGATCGCCGGCCTCGAGCTCGGAACCGGCCTGCCGGTCAATCCCGTCGCGCCCGAGGACGCCGTCGAGGAGCTGGGGCGGATGGAGCCTGCTTCGTCCCCGCCGGAGACGCCCGGCTCGGCGTCTCGGGTCGCCGCGGAGCCCGACGCCGTCCCCTGATGGATCGCGTCGGGGGATCGCACGTTCGATCAGGCGTCCGTCACACCCACGCCGACTGCCGCGTCTGTGGCCTCGAGAGCGCGCGACCCCCAGTTACCGTTGCCCACCCCCGCGGTCGCGCCGTCCACCAGGGGCACGCATGGCATTCGATCTCGCCGCCGGGTCCGCCGGCCTGCTCGGGCGGAGGGGCGACGTGAGCGGCTGGGATCAGACCGCCGCCGGCAGCTTCGTCGAGGAGCTCTTCAGCAGCCACCACGGCGAGATCTACGCCTATCTCCTGCGGATGGTCCGTGATGCCGACCTGGCCGCAGACCTGACCCAGGACGCGTTCGTCAAGGCGTACCGCAACTACGACACGCTCGAGAAGCCCGAGAACGCGCGGGCGTGGCTCTACCAGATCGCCCACCGCGTCGCCCTCGACGAGCTCCGTCGTCGAAAGATCATCCGGTTCATCCCCTGGACTGGCGAACACCGGGGCGCCGCTCCGTCGGCCGAGCACCTCGCGATGGACCTCCGGCTGTCGGGCGACCTTGCCCGGGCGCTCGAGCGGATCCCGGAGCGCCAGCGGGCGGCGCTCATCCTGGCAGAGCTCCACGACCTGACCGGGCTGGAGCTGGCCGCGGTCCTCGGCGTCAGCCACGTCGCGGCGCGCGCGCTCCTGACCCGGGCGCGCGAGAGCCTCCGACAGGCGCTCGCCGCGGAACGCGAGCTCGAGGACGCCGACGGGATGCTGATTCGCGAGCGGGTCGACGACCAGCCTTCCGATGTCCCGA
>DASXWX010000385.1:0-6575 GCA_036503395.1 Candidatus Limnocylindrales bacterium | reverse complement strand
CCACGGTCGTCGATGAGGACGACCCACTCGATCCCGTGGCGGTTCGTCGGCGGGTTGTCCCCCCGGGCCTCGGCGCCGGGCGGCGCCCCGTGCGCTCCGGCGGCCCCTCCGCCGCCGGTCGTGGCGGCATCGAAGAGGCTGGTTCTGCCGGAAGCGGCGGGCTGCCAGCAGCCGCGCAGCTCCGTCCCCCGAAGCGGTGACCGTCTCCGGTCGAGGCCGCAGTAGCCCAGGCCGCCCACGAGCGAGGGCCGGAAGTTTGCGCACGTTGCGCAGCACGTGCTCGGCCGATGGCAGACCCAGCAGCGGCCGCTCTCAGCCTGCCGGGCGCCGCAGTGCGGACACTCCCAGGTCGCCGGCGGTCGGGCGTTGGCGGCCACGACTACTTCGCGATCGTGATCACGGTCCGGTCGGTCGTCTCGCCGAAGTCGGCGGTGTGGACGAGGACCGTCGCCGGGCCCGTTCCGAGCGTCGCACCCTTCGGGATCGTGGTCGTGAAGCTGGCCCGGCCGGTGGCGTCCGTCCGGCCACCGGCGGTGACCGTCGGCACGCCCGGGATACTGATCGTGAACGTCACGTCGGCGCCCTCGAGCGCCTTGCCGTCGGGGTCGAGGACGGCGACCCGGATCGTGAGCGGGCTCGGCAGGTCCTTTCGGGAGAAGCGATAGAGGCTCGCCGAGATCGCTGCCGTCAGATGCCCGCTGCCCCGGCGGATCGTCAGCACGACCGAACGATGGTTGCCGGCCGGATCCGTCGAGGTGACCGTGATCCCGTTCGTGCCCGGGTCGAGCGCAATCGTTGCGGTGAACGAGCCGTCGCCGTCGGCCGTGGCCGTCCCGGTGACCGATGCGTCCGCGTTTCGCACGACGATCTCGCTTCGCGCCTGTGTCCGACCCTCGATCGTGGCGATCTTGCGGTTGACGGTCGCCCCGTCCTTCGGCGAGCTGATCGAGAGCGACGGCGCCTTCGTGTCTCGAACGAACTGGACCGCAGGCGAGGGATCGCTCTCGTCGTCGCCACGGACGATCGTCGCGGTGAACGTGTTCGTGCCCTCGTCGAGCTTGACCGCGGGGAACGTGAACGAGACCGTCGACCCCACGGCGTGCTCGTCGATCGGTGCGGGCGGCTGGTTCGAGAGCGACAGGTAGAGCCGGATCCGGACGTCGGGCTGGCCGGCCATGGCGGCGGGGACCGTCCCGGTGATGTCGACGGTCTTCGCCTGGGTGTACGGCTCGGACGGCGTCGCCAGGGTCGGCGAGCCAGGGGCCTGGAGCGGGGCGACGGTCGGTTCGGGTGTCGCGGTCAGCTTGGCGACCGCGTCCGAGATCGTGCCGCCGATCCCGCCCATCGCCCGCGCCAGAACGCCGGACGCGCCGGTCAGGACGACGATCCCGAGGACCGCGACGGCGACGGCAAGACCCAGTTGGAGGGGGAGGGGCAGGCCGCCCTGCCGCGTGATCGGTGCCCGGGGCGAGAGGCGACCGGTCCGGCGCCGCGGACGGTTGGCCCCCGGCGGTCGCCCGGTCGATGCCGGTCGTGGGCGGACCTGCGCGGGGCGGCTCCCGCGGCGGATCGTCACGGCCCTCATTGTCGCATGCGACCGCGCAGCCGAGCGGTTCGCGGCGGCGGCTGTTCGGTGCGGAGGCAACGAGACGCAGGTCCTGCGGTGTACTCTGGCGCGGTCCGAGCGCGCGGACAACCGTCGTGCGCGCCGAGGCCCAGGAGACTCGTGCAGGCACGCGACCCGAGATCCCGTCCGGCCCCGCCTCAGCAGGCGCTCGGCAGCCCCCCGATCCCGCGCGTGAGGTCCCCGTCCCCGTCCCGGACGATCGAGCCCGCTCGCTACCGGACACTGCCGACGGGCGGCCGCACCGGCTTCGGCCTCCCGAACCTGCGCCGGAACGTCTGCCCCCACTTCTACATGACCGGCACGCGCGGGGCGATCCCGATCCAGGCGCCGCACCTGCTCAAGGCCCTGATCCGCCAGGACCAGAACGTGTCCCGCTGTCAGCTCCGGGGCGGCGTCCACCTCGAGCAGGGCTACGTCAACGACGTCTGCCTGACGCCCCGGTTCAACCAGTGCGTCTTCTACGAGGACGAGCTGACGCGGGAGTGAGCCCCATCGCTCCCGCCGACGCGACGACGCGTGACGTCCGGGATGCCGCCGATGCCCTGGCCGAGCGGTATGGTGCGGCGGTCCAGGCACTGTCGGATCGAGGCCGGTTCGGGATACGGCTCGGCCTCGGACGGACGCGGGCACTGCTGCGGGCGCTCGGCGATCCCCAGCGCGAGCTGCGCGGGGCGCTGGTTGCGGGCACGAATGGCAAGGGCAGCGTCCTCGCGCTCACGGGCTCGGTCCTGCGCGCCGCCGGCTACCGGATCGGGGAGACGCCGAAGCCGCACCTCGTTTCATATCGCGAGCGGATCCAGGTGGATGGCGCGCCGATCTCGCCCGAGGCCTTCGTCCGGCTCGTCGACGAGGTGCTGCCGCTCGCCGACACGGTGGCTCGGCGACTCGGTCCGCCGACCGAGTTCGAGCTGCTGACCGCGATCATGTTCGGGCACTTCGCCGAGGTCGGGATCGACGTCGCCCTCGTCGAGGTTGGCCTGGGCGGGCGGCTCGACGCGACCCACGCCTGGGACGGCGGCGTGGCGGCGGTGACGAACGTCGGTCTCGACCACACGGATCGCCTCGGGTCGACGGTCGAGGCAATCGCCCGCGAGAAGGCGGCGATCATCATGCGCGGCGACCTCGCGGTCACCGGGGCGGCTGAGCCGGCGCTCGCGGTCATTCGACGTCGTGCCGCGCGCGTCGGCGCACCGCTGACGGTCGTCGCGCCGGCGCCCATCAGCGACATGGATCGGGACGGAATCGTCGTCCGGCTCGATGGGCTTGGGGAGACGCGGATCGGGCTCCGGGGGCGCCACCAGGCGGCGAACGTGGCCGTCGCCGACGGGATCCTCGATGCGCTCGAGGCGGCAGGGATCGCTACGGCCTCGCCCGAGGTCCGCCGCCGCGGCTATGCCTCCGCGCGGTGGCCCGGGCGGCTCGAGCTGGTCGGGCCGAACGCGGCCACGGCCGGGCGGGAGGTGCTCCTCGACGGCGCGCACAATCCCGACGGCGCGGCCTCGCTGGCGGCCGCCCTCGACGACCTCAGGCCGCATCTCGCGCCAGGTCCGCCGGTGCTCGTCGTCGCCGCGATGCGGGACAAGGACGTGGCCGGCATCGTCCGTGCGCTCGCCCGCACCCGCGTCCTTGGCGGCGCGAGCGTCGTGGCTACGAGCCTCGAGCTGCCGCGCGCGCTGCCGGCCGCGGAGATGGCCGCGATCTGGCAGACGATCGCTCCGGGCGTCGCGGTGACGACCGTCCCCGACCCGAAGGACGCGCTCGACCGAGCGCTCGGCGAGGGCTCGGGCGGCCCGGTCGTCGTCGCCGGCTCGCTCTACCTCGTCGGCCTCGCTCGCGGCCGTCTCGTCGACGATCCAGCAGTCCGCGATCCGAGGCGCGTCCGGTGAGCGCGTCGAGAGGCATCCTCGCCATCCGCGCCGTCCCGTTCGAGTGGGGTTCGCGCACCTACGTCATGGGCATCGTGAACGTCACGCCGGACTCGTTCTCGGGCGACGGGATCCTCGCCGGGGAGGCCGACCCGGTCGCGGTCGCGGTCGCCCAGGCGCGGGCGATGGTCGCCGACGGAGCCGACCTGCTTGACGTGGGGGGCGAGTCGACGCGACCGGGCCACGAGCCGGTGGACGCGGGCGAGGAGCTCCGGCGCGTCGTGCCGGTCGTCGCGGCGATCCGGGCGGCACTGCCCGATGCCCCCGTCAGCATCGACACGACGAAGGCCGAGGTGGCCGAGGCCGCGCTCGAGGCCGGCGCCGACCTCGTGAACCACGTCTGGGGCGTGGCCGCCGAGCCGGATCTCCTCGGCCTCGTCGCGGCTCGTGGGGTACCGCTCGTCGTGATGCACAACCGGGCCGAGCCGCTCTACGAGCGCCTCGTGCCGGAGGTCGTCGCCGATCTCAGGGCCGCGCTCGAGCGTGCAGAGCGAGCGGGCATCCCGCCCGAGCGGCTCATCGTCGATCCCGGTATCGGCTTCGGAAAGACGGCCGCCCAGAACATCGAGCTGCTGCGGGAGCTCGCCGCGCTGCGCGTGCTCGGTCGACCGGTCCTGCTCGGCACGTCGCGCAAGTCGACGATCGGACGCGTCCTCGACTTGCCGCCCGACGAACGCATCGAGGGCACGGTCGCAACGACCGTGCTCGGGATCGCCGCCGGGGCCGACATCGTCCGGGTCCACGATGTCCGACCGAACGTGCGGGCGGCACGGATGGCCGACGCGATCGTCCGTGGCATCGACCTCCCCGAACCGGCCGCGGCACGATGACCGACCGAATCGTCCTCCG
The DNA here is from genome assembly GCA_036503395.1 of Candidatus Limnocylindrales bacterium. Classification (GTDB taxonomy): domain Bacteria; phylum Chloroflexota; class Limnocylindria; order Limnocylindrales; family CSP1-4; genus DASSHA01. The sequence goes on along the minus strand of DASXWX010000385.1, from coordinate 2,174 downwards.
CAACATGCGCTTCAACGGCCGCCACGGCGTCTACCCGTTCGAGCAGTACGCCGAGCAGCCGTTCGAGGTCGACGTCGAGCTCGTGCTCAATCTCCAGCCGGCCGGCGTCGAGGACGACCTCGAGCGCTCGGTCGACTACGGCGCGGTCTACGCCATCTGCCGCCAGGTGGTGGAGTCGACCTCGTTCCGCCTGCTCGAGGCGATCGCCGAGGCGATCGCCCACGAGATCCTCGCGGCGCACCGGGTCGACGAAGTCGGGGTCCGAATTCGCAAGCCAGAGGTCGACCTCGGCGGCCCGATCGACTGGGCCGGAGTCGAGATCTGGCGGCGCCGCGCCGGCTGATCGTGGCCCGCGGAGGGCCGACTGCGACCGCCAGACCCCCGGGTCCGGTGGGGATATCCCACCACTGCGCCCGAAATGACGTCTTCGGGCTGAGCGCACGCGCTGAATTGGTCTGTCTGTGGGCCTGGGCCACGAACGGACCCAATCCGAGGCCGAACCCGTCCGAGGGGTGGAAAATGGCCCACGGGCGGCGGCCGCGGTGCTTGGCCGCCGGCTAGAGATCCGCGGGTCGCGTCTCCAACGTGACCTTGATTGTCTCGTGCGACCCGCCCCGGAGGACGTCGAACGTCACGGTGTCGCCCGGCGCGTACTGGCTGAGCACCGCGTCGAGCGGGTGCTCGCCGTCGATGGGGGTGTCGTCGACCCTCGTGATGACGTCGCCCGACTTCAGGCCCGCCTTGGCCGCCGGACCGTTCGGGACGATCGCGGGCTGACCCTGACCGCCGTCGAGGAGGGCGCCCTGGCTCACCGACACCTGGTGATCCTTCGCAACCTCGGGGTCGAGCGTCAGGAACCGGACGCCCACGTACGGCCGCGTCAGCTTCTTGCCGGCGACGGCCTGGGCCGTGATCGGGCGGGCGATATTGATCGGGATCGCGAAGCCGATTCCGTTCGCGCTCTGGGCGACGGCGGTGTTGATGCCGATGACGTTGCCGCCGGCGTCGATGAGCGGTCCGCCGCTGTTGCCGGGGTTGATGGCGGCGTCGGTCTGGATGAGGTTCGAAAGCATCCCGCCCTCGACCTGGATCTGGCGTCCCTTCGCGGAGACGATGCCGGACGTCACGGAGTTCGTGAAGGTCCCGAGCGGGCTCCCGATCGCCACGACGAGCTGGCCGACCTTGAGCTCGTCGGAGTTGCCGAGGCTCGCGGCCGGGAGGCCCGTCGCGTCGATCTTCACGATCGCGAGGTCCGTGAGCGAGTCGATGCCGTAGATCGACCCGTCGTACTCCTTGCCGTCCTTGAGCTTGACCACCAGCCGATCGCTGCCGGATACGACGTGACGATTCGTGAGGATCCAGCCGTTGCTGTCATAGATGACGCCCGAGCCGACGCCCGTGTCGGGGATCGCGCCGCCGCCGAAGCCGTTGCCGCCCTGGCTCGAGGACGTGATCTGGACGACCGCCGGACCCACCTTTTCGGCGACCGCGGTCACCGCCGAGCTCTCGTCGAGGGTCACGGGTTGGCTCGACGAGGTGCTGCTGCCGGCGGGAACCTGCGTCCCGGGAGCTGACGGCGCCGGCCGCTCGAGCGTCCCGGTGGCGTCGAGGGCCACGAAGGTCCCGCCGGCCGCGAGCGTCGCCGACACGAGGCTCGCCGCGAGGATCGTGCCCAGGCCGACCCCGGCCCGCCGATCGGCGCCGACCGGGGCGGCCATCGGCAGCGATGCCTCCGGAGCCGGCTCGAACCAGCGTTCGGGGGTCGGCGCCACCGAGCTGGGCGACCAGCCGTGGGGCCGCCACGGTTCGCGCGATGCGGGCGGGGAGTAGCTCGGCTGCGCCGCCGCGGGGGTCGGCCCGTAGGGCGAGGTCTCGGCGGACGAGTCCGCTTCGCGATCGGGACGGCGCCAGATGTCGGACGAGGTTTCGGGGTGGGAGTCGGTCATCGAGGGGGTGCGCTCGTGGGATGCGTGTCCGTCGCACCTTGCCACGCTCGCGATTGCGTCACGATCCGGCGGGCGGTGAAGAATTCGCCACGTCCACGCCAACGGCACGGGTGATCGGTGCCGCGCCGCCACGATCCGCCTCTGCCGTCGCGGTGTCCGAGGCCACTGCGGCGCTCGCTGGCACGGCCGCCACGTCGACCTGGCGTGGGTCGGGCGGCAGCCAGACGC
>DASXWX010000384.1:0-2830 GCA_036503395.1 Candidatus Limnocylindrales bacterium | reverse complement strand
GGCAGGTCTGGCGTGGACCGCGAACCTCGGCACGCTCGAGCTCCATCCGTTCCTCTCGACGGCGGAGCGACCGAACGAACCTACCGCGCTCGTCCTCGACCTCGATCCGGGCCCGCCCGCCGGCCTCCTCGCGTGCGCTCGAGTCGCACTCCTCCTGCGCGACCGCCTCGCCGCTGCGGGGTTGCCGGCCTACGCGAAGACCTCGGGGTCCCTCGGGCTCCACGTGTACGTGCCGCTCGCCCCCGGCCACTCGTTCGAGGAGACGAAGGCGTTCGCGCGGTCGCTCGCGGCCGAGCTCTCGGCCTCGCACCCCGAGCTCGTCACCGACGTCATCGATCGATCGCGCCGCTCCGGGCTCGTCTACCTCGACTGGATCCAGAACGACGCGTCCCGCTCGACCGTCGCCCCGTACTCGATCCGGGCCACTCCCTGGCCGCTCGTCTCGACGCCCGTCACGTGGGCCGAGCTTGAGGATGCGCTGGCCTCCTCCCTGCCGCAGTCACTCGTGTTCACACCGGCCGACGTTCTCGCTCGCGTCGACCGGCTCGGCGACCTCTTCGCGCCGCTCGCAGACGCCGGACGCGGTCACCGTTTGCCCGGCTAGCCGATCCGCTCCCGCGCCTGCGCGAGCACCTCGCCGCGCAGGCCGACGCAGTCGTTCGCCCAGAACGGCTCCGCGTAGACCAGCGCACCGGACATCCAACGCGGCGTACGCCCGCATCGTCGTCGCCCGTCTGCCTCCGGATCCTGATGCCCACCGCCGGGGCGGGCGCTACTGGACGACCGCCTCGCCCTCACCGAGGGCGAGGATGTGGACGCGGACCGGAGGCGTGTCCTCGTACCGCTCCTCGGCCTCGACCATTTCGGCGGTCGGCAGGTTGAGCGCCTCGGCGGCCGCGTCGGTGATGAGCGCGTAGGGCACCGGTCCGACGAGCTCGCGGGCGTGGTTCTTGAGCAGCCGGTGGACGAGATTCACGTCGTGGCCGAGGAGCTCTTCGCGACCGCCGATCGACTGGGAGACGAAGTGGCCGTCGTGGAGGACGAACTTCAGGTCGAGGCCACCGACGCGAGCGCAGGCGTCGCAGTTGCAGGTCCACTGTGACCCGGCTTTGCCAAGCTCACGTCGGAACGCCGCGTAGCAGTCGCGCATGCACTCGATGATGTCGAGGCCCGCGAGCGAGGCTTGGTCTGCCACCGCGAAGACCGCGTCGCCCTCCAGTTTCGCGACGTGGAAGTGCGGCTCGATCGAGGCGATGATCGTGTCGAGCAGGTGCGACAGGACGGCGTAGGCCGCCGGGGGCTCGTCGGACTCGACGATGAGCGCGCGATGAGCTTCGGCCACCCCGCCGAGAAAGCCCGTATAGCCCGAGATGTCGGCGAGCAGCAGGGCGCCGGAGTGGCCGACGGGGCGCGTGGGGACGAAGCTCATTCCCGGATTGTCGCCAATCGCGAGCCCGGACGCGGAACCTGACACCATCCGGCCCCGAGGACCGTACAGTGGCGCGATGACGAGGACCGTGCTCCAGGACGCCTTCGGCCATCACGTCTGGGCGACCATCCGGCTCATCGACGTCTGCCTCGCGCTGAATCCGAACCAGCTCGAGACGACCGTCCCGGGCACCTACGGCTCGATCGTGGCGACGATCCGCCACACCGTCGGCGCCGACGCCTCGTATCTCGCGCTGCTCTCGAAGGGCGAGGTCGAAGCGATCGACGAGGACTCGATGGACCTGGCTGGGCTCCGCGCGACGATGGAGCGCAACGGCCCAGTGTGGGATCGCCTCGTCGCCGGCGCGCTCGACGCCGACGCGACGATCGTGCGGTACCGTGACGACGGTTCGACGGGCACCGCGCCGCTCGGAATCCGGTACGCGCAGGTGATCCATCACGGAACGGACCACCGAAGCCAGATCTGCACGGCGCTCACGAGCCTGGGCATCGAACCCCCGCTCATCGACACCTGGGACTACGCCGACAGCGGCGGCCGCCTGAGCGAGACCGAGCCGACCGTCGCGACGGGATGATCCGGATCGGGTCGGTCGTCATCCGGGTCGACGACCTCGAGCGCCAGACGGCGTTCTGGACCGCGGCACTCGGCTATGTCGCCCGCGAGGCTGACGACGACGATTTCGCCCTCCTCCATCCGCCCGATCGATCGGGACCGAACGTCTCGCTCGACGCGCACCGCGCACCAGTCCAGGTCCCGCCGCGGATCCACCTCGACCTCTACGCCGACGACCAGGTCGCCGAGGTCGAACGCCTCAAGGCGCTCGGCGCGACCGAGGTCCACTGGGACAAGCGGCCGGCCGATGCCGACTACGTGATCATGGCGGACCCGGAGGGGAACCGGTTCTGCGTCGTCGACGCCGGGCGGTGACTCCCTCCGACGTGAGACGGTGAGATGAACGGCGCGACGATGGTCGTGGCGACGATCCCGGTGAGCGATCTCGAGCGAGCGAAGGCGATCTACGGCGGAACGCTCGGGCTGACCCAGCTCTGGGAGAACCCGGCGTCGGTCCGGTTTCGCGCCGGCGACGTCAGCGAGCTGTCGGTCTTCCGACGCCCGAACACAAGGACGGAGCACACGCTCGCCCACTTCGAGGTGGCCGACATCGAGGCGGTCGTCCGCGAGCTCGAGGCCAAAGGCGTCGAGTTCCTCGATTACGACACCGGGCCGCTCATCACGACCGGCCACATCGCCCAGCTCGGACCCGCCCGCGGTGCCTGGTTCCACGATCCCGACGGCAACACCCTCGGGCTACGCGAGGGCTGATGACCAGCGATTCGGAGGTCGACGGGTACCTCGAGGCGATCGAGGCGGAGGCGAGGG
>DASXWX010000383.1:0-5123 GCA_036503395.1 Candidatus Limnocylindrales bacterium | reverse complement strand
GCCAAGGCTGACTATGCGTTGCGCGCGACCGTCGAGCTCGCGGCGGCCGCCGAAGGCGGACGCGGCCCGATCACCCGCGAGGCGATCGCGTCCGCCCAGAAGATCCCCCTCAAGTTCCTCGAATCGGTCCTGCTCGAGCTCAAGCACGTCGGAATCGTCCGGAGCCATCGCGGCGCGGCCGGTGGCTACACCCTCGCCCGCGATGCGACCGAGATCACCATCGCGGACGTGCTTCGGGCCGTCGACGGACCGATGGCCAACGTCCGCGGCGAGCGTCCCGAGCGGGTCGAGTACCCGGGTCCGGCGGCGCCGCTGCGCGAGGTCTGGATCGCCGTCCGGGCCAGCCTGCGCGGGCTGCTCGAGACCACGACGATCGCGGACGTGGTGGCGAACCGGCTGCCCGAGCACCTGCTCGAGCTGACCCGGGAGCCCGAGGCGTGGGTGTCGCTCGGGCGGGTCCGCGGCCCGGCCGACGCCGGGCTTCGCGTCATCGCCGGGGCTCGAGCAGTCCCCAGTGCCGACGGATCGTCCGCTCGAGCGTCCCGAACAGGAGCGCGTCCACGGCGATCCCGATCGCCAGGATGACGAGCATGACCGCGAGCAGCCCGGGCGCGTCGGCGACCTCCCGGGCGAACTGAAGCCGGACCCCGATCGACGGCTGAGCGGCGATGATCACGAGCAGCTCACCCGCCATCAGGCTCCGCCACGAGAACGCCCAGCCCTGCTTGAGCCCGCTCACGAACGACGGCAGCGCCGCCGGCAGGACGACGAAGCGGTAAGACCGCCAGCCGCTGGCGCCCAGGACATGGCCGGCTCGAAGGATCAGGCGCGGCACCTGGTCGACGCCGGAGATGAGCCCGTTCGCGATCGACGGCGCGGCGCCGAGCACGACGACGAACAGGATCGCGGTCTCGGACAGGCCGAACAGGAGGATCGCGAAGGGGAACCAGGCGATCGAGGGCATGGTCTGGAGACCGGTCACGAGCGACGCGGCGGCGACCCGAACCCGGCGCGAGGCGACGATCGCGAGCCCGACGGCGACGCCGATCGCGAGTGCCAGCCCGAACCCCAGCGCGGCCCGCCGGAGCGTGATCGCGATCGCCGCCGGGAGGTCATTGCCGGACAGGTCGTCGACGAGCCGCTCGGCGACGGCGAGCGGGGACGGGAGCACATACTCGGGGCGCCAGCCGGACCAGATGACGACCTGCCAGACGGCGACGACCGCGACGACCGCGACGAGCTTCGGCCAGGCCGATGACCAGAGGGCGACGAGGCGCGATCCGGCGGGCGTGAGCGGAAGTTCGAGCCGGTCGAGTCCCGCGAGATCCTGGTCGAGCGCGTCGACACCCCACTCCTTGCGCCGGCTACCGATCGCGGCCATGGAGCCGGACCTCCCCCCTGAGCCGCTGGGTGATCTCGGCCGCCAACGCTCCCACGCCCGGGTTCGCCGCCCGCCCGCGCCGTCCGAAGCGGACCTCGAAGCGCTCGGCGACGCGCCCGGGTCGGCTGGTCAGGACGACGACCTCGTCGCCGAGCCGGACCGCCTCCCGGACGTCGTGGGTCACGAAGAGGACCGTGAAGCCGCGCTCGAGCCAGAGCCGCTCGAGCTCGTCGTGGAGGAGGTCCCGGGTCATCGCGTCGAGCGATCCGAACGGCTCGTCCATCAGCAGCAGGTCGGCGTCCTGGGCGAGCGCCCGCGCGAGCGCGACCCGCTGTCGCATCCCGCCGGAAAGCTCGTGCGGCCGGCGGTCGCCGAAGCCGGACAGATTGACGAGGTCGAGCAGCTCGCGAGCCTTCGCCTTCCGGTCGGTGCGTTCCACGCCCCGGAGCGAGAGCGCCAGCTCGACGTTGCCCGCCGCGGTGAGCCACGGGAAGAGCGCGGCCTCCTGGAAGAGGAGCCCGACCCGTCCCTGGCGTTCGATCCGGCCGTCATCGACGGTGTCGAGGCCGGCGACGAGGTTGAGGAGGGTCGACTTGCCGCATCCGGACGCGCCGACGAGGCAGACGAAAGCCCCGCGTGCCACCTCGAGCGAGATGTCGGCGAGCGCGAGCACGCCGTTGCCTCGCGGCCCGTATCGCTTCCGGACACCTTCGATCCTGAGCGCGACCGGCGCGGTCGGGAAGACGACAGGCTCGGCCGGCGACAGGCTGACGAGCGCGCTCACGGAACGGGGACCGGTGTCTGGCCGGCGGCCGCGAGCGCACGGTTGAGGGGCCCGAGGTCGTAGATCCCGGTCAGGTCGACGGGGTCGAGGAGGCCGAATGCCGCGGCCTCGTCGGCAGACGTCCGAAGGGAATCGGCGATCGGATCGTTCGTGAAGCTCAGGTTCTTCCACGCGGTGCCGAGCAGGTCGGTCGAGAGCGTCGAGCCGGTGAGCCGGCCGATCTCGGTCGAGACCGTCCGGATCGATCGGTCCGGGTCCTCGTTGACCAGCTTCGTGGCCGCGACGTGGCCCCGAAGGAGCGCCTCGACGACGTCCGGACGTGCGCCGAGGAAGGCCGTGCTCACGATGAGCTCGGTCGTGACATAGCGGCCGCCGGGCCAGAGGTCGCGCTCGTCGACGAGGACGTGGCCCCCGCCTTCGAGGATCATCCGCGTCGCCCAGGGCTCGGGCACCCAGGCCCCGTCGATCGCGCCGCCGGCGAACGCCGTGAGTGTGTCCGCGTTCGACTGCGGCCTGATCGCGACGTCGCCGCCACCCTCGACCGTCGTCGAGAGGCCCTGGCTCTTCAGCCACGCGCGGAGGGCGACGTCCTGGGTGTTGCCGAGGGCAGGCGTCGCGAGCGTCCGTCCGCGGAGCTGCGCCGGCGTCGTGATGTCGGGCTTCGTGACGAGGAATGCCCCGCCGCTGGTGGCACCGGCGACGATCCTGATCGCCTGACCCTTCGACTTCGCCCAGGCGTTGATCGCGGGGTTCGGGCCGACGTAGCTCGCGTCGAGTGCGCCGGAGAAGAGCGCCTCCACCGCTTCCGTGCCCGCGTTGAACGTTCGGGTCTGGAGCTCGACGTTCGGACCGAGGGCGCCCGCGTAGAGGCCGTCGGCGACGCCGACGATGGCCGTGGCGTGGGTCAGGTTGGGGAAGTACCCGAGCCGGAGGACAGTTCCGCCCGGGCCGGAGACGGCCCCCGCGCTCGCCGAGCCACAGCCCGCCGCAACCGACGCGGCGAGGGCGATGGACGCGAGGGCGCGGGTTCGGGGCCGGATACCGAGTCGCATTCGTATCACCCTAATAGCCATAAAGTTAGGGATGTTTACGCACATACCGTAGAAGGGTCCTGTGGTCGCCGTCAAGCGGTCGTCCGAGCGGCGTGTTTCACGCGGCCGTGGACAATGCGGCGATGAGCTCCCGCGCCTGTGGTGCCGAGCTGCCGGCGGGTGCCCGGTTCTTGCCGATCGACGACCTGGAGGTCCCTGGAACGGTTCAGGCGGTCCTCGCCGCGCGCCTGGACGCCCTGCCGACGCCCGAGAAGCGTCTCGCCCAGAACGCCTCTGTCGTCGGCCGGATCTTCTGGGACGCGGTCGTCGCCCATCTATCACGGCAGGGCGTGCCGGCGACGGGCGATCTGCTCCGTCGCCTGCGGGTCAAGGAGCTCGTGGTGCCGCGGGAGCCGTCGTCCCTCGCGGGAGCGGCGGAGTTCGGCTTCCGCCACGTCCTCATCCGCGACGTCGCGTACGACTCCCTGCCGAAGCGGGACCGAGCCGCGCTCCACCTCGACGTCGCCCGCTGGGCCGAGACCGAGCTCGCCGACAGACTCGCGACCATGCGAGCATCGCCTGGCTGGCCCAGTCGATCGGCGACGTGATGCTCGATCGCGGTGACATCGCCGGTGCGATGCCCTACTACGAGGAGGCTCTGCGCGGGGCGGAGGCCGTCGACGACGACGCGAAGATCGAGGTCCAGCGATTGAGCCTCGCCATGGCCCGCTACTACCTCGGGGACGAGGGCGCGGCGGCCGATGTCGATCGGCACATGCAGTCGCTCGCGACGACGAGCGCCGAGCCCCAGGCCGAGGTCTTCGAACCCCTCTGGCGCGCTCAGCGGACGTGGCCGTCCGATCCGTCGAACGCGATCGCGACGCTGCGCTCGATCGTCGAGCCGGCGACCTCGCACCAGACCCGCGAGCTCGGCGGCCGCTGGCTGGCCCGGATGGCGTTCCGATCGCGTGATGCCGCCGCCCTCGAGATCGGCGCCCGGGCGACCGACGAGGTCGCCAGGCTCTCGAACGGACCCATTCGGGTGCTCGAAGGCCGCTGGACCCGCGCGCTCGCGGCAGCGTCGGCGGAGGGCTCAGCCGACCTCGATCGGGTGGCGACCGAGCTGGAGGCGCTCGGCGAGCGCCTAGCCGCCGCGGAGGCCTGGGCCGATGCGGCACTCGCGGCGGCGCGCGCGGGACTGGACCCGGACCCTGCCCTCGGCCGCGCCCGCGAGCTCTACGCCGCCTGCCAGACGTTCCCGATCCTGGGTCCGTTGCCCGAGACGCGGTGGGTCGACCCCGCGGGCGACCCGGCCCTCGCGACAGCCTGAGGCATGCGGCTCGTCGATTCGCACTGCCATCTCCAGGCGGCGCGGCTCCTGCCCGACGCCGATCTCGTTCTCGGCGGCGCGCGGCTCGCCGGAGTCGAGCGGATCCTCGTCCCGGGCTGGGACGCCGCCTCGTCCGAGGCCGCGCTCGAGCTCGTCGAGCGCCATCAGTGGCTCGACCCGGCGGTCGGCGTCCATCCTCACGACGCGGCCGCGGTGGATGACGCCGGCTGGGAGCGGATGACCGAGCTCGCGGCGGACCCGCGCGTGCTCGCGATCGGCGAGACCGGCCTCGACTTCGACCGCGAGTTCTCGCCCCGCGACGTCCAGATCGCGAACCTCCGCCGCAACCTCGCCCTCGCCCTAGACCTCGGCAAGCCGGCGGTCCTTCACTGCCGATCGAAGGCGGGACTGCGGGATGCCCAGGACACGCTCGTTCGGGAGCTCCACGTCGCCGGCTTCGCCGACCCGCGAGCGCTCGTCGCGTTCGGCGGCCGGCCGCCGGCGGTCATCCACTCGTTCTCGGGGCCGATCGACTACGCCGAGGCCGTCTGCGAGCTCGGGCTCGCAGTCTCGTTTTCGGGCCTCGTCTTCCGAGCG
>DASXWX010000382.1:0-5727 GCA_036503395.1 Candidatus Limnocylindrales bacterium | reverse complement strand
CATCCTCGACGAGCCGACCGCCGGCATGGACCCCGCGGCACGGCAGGCGACGCGCGCTCTACTCGACGAGCAGCGCCGCGACGGCCGGGCGATCCTGCTGACGACCCACGAGCTCGCCGACGTCGAGCGCCTCGCCGACCGCGTCGTCGTGCTCGACCGCGGGCGGGTGGTGGCCGACGACACGCCCGACGCGATTGCGGGTGGCGGTCCCCCGATCGTGCGCTTCCGCCTCGGCAGCGGCGTCGCGGACACCGACCTCGGGGACCTCGCCTCCCGGCTGGGAGTGGCCGTTCGCCGCGATCCTGACGGCTGGTTGCGGCTCGAGGCGGTCGCGGACCCGCGGCTCGTGACCGCGCTCGCGACGTGGTGCGAGGCCCGCGGGCTGCCGCTGGTCGAGCTTCGCGTCGGTGGCGGCAGCCTCGAGGAGCGATATCTCGATCTCGTCCGCGGCGGAGGCGAGGAGTGAGCGCCGCTCCGCTGGCGACCCGGGTCGCAGCCCAGCTGCGGATGGAGCTGCGGCTCACGGCGCGCCGCGGCGAGAACGTCCTCGCGACGCTCGTCATCCCTGTCGCCCTGCTCGTCTTCTTCGTCGCCTATCCGATCGGCCTGCCGCCGGGCGAGCGCGCGGTTGACGCGGTCGTGCCCGCGATCGTCGCCGTGGCGATCATCTCCGCCGGCCTCGTCAACCTCGGCATCGCCACGGCCTACGAGCGCGCCTATGGCGTGCTCAAGCGCCTTGGAGCGACCCCGCTCACCCGGCCCGCGCTCGTCCTCGCGAAGATCGGGGCGGTCGTCGTGCTCGAGGTCGTCCAGCTCGCAGTGGTCGGAGCGGTCGCCGTCGGGCTGCTCGGCTGGCGGCCGGCCGCGATCGACGTCGTCGGTACCGGCGCGGCGCTCGTCCTCGGGACGGCCTGCTTCGCGGGGCTCGGGCTGCTCCTCGCCGGCACCATTCGGGCCGAGGCGACGCTGGCCCTCGCGAATGGGCTCTTCCTCGCCTTCGTCCTCGTCGGGGGCGTCGTGGTTCCGCCGGAATCGCTGCCCCCGGCGCTCGCGGGGATCGCGCGCGCCCTTCCGGCCGCCGCGCTCGCGGACGCGCTGCGGACCGCGCTCGGCGGTCAGCCCGATCCGGGCCTGTCCGGCGCGCCGGCCCTGGTCGTCCTCGCGATCTGGGCGCTCGTCGCCGTGCTCGCCGCGGCCCGGCTGTTCCGCTGGGAGTAGGCCCCGCGACACTCCGGGAAAAGGAAGAACCCCGGTTGGTCGGGACCGGGGTTCGAGATGAATGCTGGTTGCGGGGGGCGGATTCGAACCGCCGACCTTCGGGTTATGAGCCCGACGAGCTGCCGCTGCTCCACCCCGCGACTGAGGCGTGAACTGTACCGGCGACGTCGCGGCCAGTCAAACGCGGTCCTACCATCGTCGCGATGCCGCTTTCACCGCTCGTGATCGCCGCCTTCCTGGTCGCGGGAACGCTGGCGCTCCTGCCGATCGCCCGGCTCCGTGCGGCGGGCTGGCCACCGGCGTTCCTGGCGGCGTACTGGATCGCGCTCGTCGCGCTCGGGCTGCTCGCCGTCGTCGCCCGGGCGGGCTTCCGGATCGTGCTGCCCTTGCTCGTGGTGGGCTACCTCGCCCCGATCATCATCGTCCGGCTCCGCCGTCGGGGGCGACGAGGCCGGTTCCTGCCGCCGCCGTAGTCGAGGCGACGTCCTTGTCGGGTGGTGAGCCCGCTGGGATTCGAACCCAGGACACGAGGATTAAAAGTCCCCTGCTCTAACCGCTGAGCTACGGGCCCGGGCCGAAGGTAGCACCGGTGTGCCCCACGGCGACCGCGCCTCGACGCACCCTTCGACCATGGCCTCGACGGGCCTGGGGCACCCTTCCCCGAGACCTTCCGTGGCGTCATTTCAACGCCACCAGAATCCTGGGCGCAAACGCCACCGAATCCGCCGAGAAACAAACCCGCCGCGGTCCCCGATCGTCTTCCGCCCTCCGAGTCGAACGGGCGGGACGCTCGACCAGGGCGGTCAGGCCCACCGAGCGATCGGGCCGACGGAGGTTACGCGGCGACCTTATGCGCGCGACTCTGCTGGGGTTGAAATCGCTCGGACGAAAGCGCCGGAGCGGACCACCGCCCACGACGCGGCGCTGGCCCGCCCGTGCGACCGGGCGTCGCAGGGCGCGCCTGACGAAGCAGGCACGGGTGCGGCCGACCTGCCACCGACTCGTATCATCCGAGCCATGGTGGACAGCACAGGACGCGAAGCCGACGACTGCTGCACCGTCGATCCGACGATCGCGCGCTGGTTCGACCGGGCGACCCGGAGGCAGCTGGACGTCGGACATCTGCCGCCCCTCAACCCGACGTCGGCCCGGCTCGCGGACCTCCTCGACGACGTCGCGACGATCCGCCCGACCATGCTCGAGCTCGGCTGCGGCAGCGGGGCCCTCACGGTCCGCCTGCTCGAATCGGGAGCGGCCAGCGCCACGGCCGTCGACCTTTCGCCGGCGAGTATCGGCGCCGCCCGCGAGCGTGCGGCACGGGCCGGGGTCGAGGATCGGGCCGCGTTCTCGGTCGGCGACGGCGCGACGGCTCCGCTCGAGCCACACGACTGGGTCGTCCTCGATCGCGTCCTCTGCTGCTACCCCGACCTCGACCGCCTCCTCGCGGTCTCGATCGGCGCCGCCCGCCGTCGCTACGCCCTGTCCGTGCCCGTCTCGTGGGGATGGCGGGGGTGGCTCGCGCGCCTGTTCGTCCGGCTCGAGGCCGCCACCGCCCCACTCCGTGGTCATCCGTGTCGTGGCTACGTCCACGACGTCGGCCGCATCGAGGGCCGGCTTCGGGCGGCAGGGTTGAGCCGCCTGCGGAGCTCGGCGAAGGGGATGTGGTATACGGCGGTGTTCGAGCGCGCGCCCGGCTGACCTCACGCCGGACTCCCTCGGGGTCAGTGCCGCTCGGCCGCCTCGAGCGTGTCCCGGATCTGCCGCAGGCGCGCATCGCGCTCGCGCGCGAACCGCTCGATCCCGGCCAGCAGGTGGGCCGGTGAGAGGCGGGCCTCGTCGATGACCTCGTCGACCGTGCCTCCGGTCCGCCAGCGGTCGTCCCAGTCCGAGCCCATCGAGTAGGCGGCCGCGACGGGCCCGTCGACCCAGTCCGCCATGAGGCGGCGCGCCCGGTTCGTGATGCCCATCGCGTCGAGGCGATCGGCGGCCGACAGCGTGGCCTCGCGGTACTCCGCGGGCTGGAGGCGGAAGAGCTGGGGGCTGACGGCCGCCACGACCTTCACGTTGAGGCCGGCCGCATCGAGCTCCGGCAGGATCTTCACGAGGTTCGCCGTCGTCGTCGTGCCCTGGATCACGACCGTCCCCATCCGCGGCCCGTCGTCGCGGTACGGCCGCATGACGTAGGCGCCTCGCGCGGCCTCGAAGTGGGACGGCATCCCAAGCGCCTGGCGGTCCGGGATCTCGATGGCCGGCCGCGTCAGGTGAAGGGCGACGATCGGGGCCGCCTGGGCGAGCGCGGCCGCGAGCACGACCGGGACCTCGTTGTATTCCCAGGGGTGGAGGTCGATCACCCGGCCCTCGGGGAAGAGCTGCGTCACGGCCGTCTCGAAGATCCCGAAGTGGGTCCGCGAGTCCTCGGCGGTCTCGGGACCGGAGTGTCCGGCGACCCAGATGACCTTGCCGACGCCGAGCTCGGTGTCCTGTGCGAGCTGGCTGAAGAGACGCATCGGGCCGTACTTGAGGTAGCTGAACGAGCCGTACGTCGAGCAGGCGCCCCAGAAGCCGTTGAACGAGGTCATCGGATCGTCGGCGAGGTTGACCGTGGCCAGGCCAACGGTCATCCCCGCGTTCGTGAACTCCGTAATCTCCGTCGGCAGGAGCGCGCCCCGCGGGTTCGTGTCGCGCTGGTACCAGCCCCAGCCCTCGAGGTCGCCGAAGCCCTTGCCGAAACCGGCGAGGTTGGTGGACTCGGCGAGATCCGCCGAGGCGGCGATGACGAGCGGCCGCCCGTACTCCGCCTTTGCGAACGAATTGATCCACGAGCCCCAGGCGGCGAGCGCAGCACGGTTCGGCGCCTTCTCGCCCGCGGACTTGTAGAGCTCCGGCGGGTAGGAGCGGTAGTCCAGCAGTCGCCGATCGTCGAAGATCGAGGCGCCGCGGCCGCCGAGGTTGAAGGTCGGGATCCGGTCGGGGACCAGATCGGCGAGCTCGACGAGCCGGTCGGAGACGTGCTCGACCACGTCGCGATGGGCACGGAGGACGTCGGCGGCGATGCGGAGGTTCGCCTCGGCCTGCGCTGAACGCTCGGCCGCGTCCGCCGGCGCGATCTCGTCGACGCCGACGTATTCGACGCCGTACTTCTCCATGAACCCGTGACGGACCGACCAGAATTCGGGGCTGTTCATCGGGTGCGGCGTGCCGTGGCTCTTGTAGTCGTACTTTCCGTAGCCACGGCCCTTCCGGGTCCGGAACCACGCAACCGAGGGCCGCCGCTCCGGGTTGTCGCCCCGGGCCGCCTCGAGGACCGCCCGCGTCGCCGGCCCCCACTCCATGCCCTCGAGCGTTCCTGTGATCCGCCAGTCGTAGGCCCCGAACCACGTCTCGGGGGTTCCCGGCACGACCGACGACAGCGCGAACTCGTCGATGCCGAAGTCGTTCCAGTCGAGGAGGAAGACGAGGTTCGAGAGCCCGAGGCCCCACGCCGCGTTCCGTGTCTCGTGGCTGGCGCCGGGCGTGAGCCCACCCTCGCCCTCGATCGCGAAGACCCTGACCTGCTCGCACCCGGCGAGCTTGAGCGCGAGCGCTTCGCCGGCGGCCGGCGGCATCCCGTGTCCCGACGGTCCCGTGTTGAACTTCAGGAGGAGGGTCTTGCCCTCCATCTCGGCATGGCCCGGCAGGCCGCCGCGTCGGCGGAGCTCGAGCAGGTCCTCCCAGGTGAGCGCCCAGCGGCCGTCGTCCGGAAGGGCGAAGCGCGCGTCACCGGTCCACTCGTGCCGCGCCCGAACCGTCTCGTTGAGCGCGGCGAGCGTCGTGTAGACCAGCGGCACGGTGTGGCCGGCCGAGAGCACCAGGCGGTCGGCGAACGGCCGCCACGGACGGCGTATGTCCCAGTGCATCGCGCCCGACAGGAGGAGCGCGAGAAACAGGTGGACCTTCGAGCGGCTGCCGCCCGGGTGGCCCGACTGACGGTAGTTCAGCGCGAGGTCGATGAATTCGTCGATGACGTCCTTGACGACGTCCCAGTCCCCGAACGACCGCTCGGCGTCGGCATAGAGCTCGTCGACGGAGCCGAGCCGGCTCGCCTCGGGGTCGGCAACCACCTCGGTCAGGACCGGCTGGCGGCCGTTGCGCTCGACGCCGCGGCATGGGCGCCGCCGTTGGCGCCGTTCGAGGCGCCGGCGACGAAGGCCCGGATGCGGTCGAGGGCCTCGCGAAGGTTCTCCCGGCTGTTGGCGTAGCTGATCCGGACGTGGTTCGCGCCGACCGCGCCGAACGCCGTGCCCGACAGGACGCACACCCCGGCCTCGGTGAGCAGACGGGCCGCCATCTCGTCGCCGGTGAGACCGGTGCCGGAGACGTCGGGGAAGACGTAGAAGGCACCGCTCGGTCGGGCGCAGCGGATGCCCGGGATCGCATTGAGGCCGTCGACGACGAGGTTCCGCCGGGCCTCGAACTCGTCGACCATCGCGTCGACGGCATCCTGCGGGCCCCGGATCGCCTCGACCGCGC
>DASXWX010000381.1:0-3087 GCA_036503395.1 Candidatus Limnocylindrales bacterium | reverse complement strand
GGTCCGCGCGCTCCGGGCCGTTCCGTCGCCGCCGACGAAGCGTTCGAAGATTCGGCCGATTCGGTCGTCGGCCACCCCGGCGCCGTCGTCCTCCACGGTCAGCCGGACGACGCCCGCGCCGGTCGCCTCGCCGGTAGTGATCGGTGCCACGACGACGCGCACGCGGGCCGCACGCGGTGTGTGGCGGATCGCGTTGTCGAGGAGGTTCACGAGGACCTCCTCGAGCAGGATCGGGTCGGCCACGACGGCGGCGTCGGGCTCGACCGCCAGCTCGATCGTTCGGCCGGGCCCGACGTCGGCATGCTCGACCGCCCGACCGACGACGTCCTCGAGGTCGAGCGCCTCCCGCGTCACCCGAAGCGCGCCGCCCTCGATCCGACTCACGTCGAGCAGGTTGCCGACAAGCCGATTGAGCCGCTGCGCCTGGCGGTCGATGACCTCGGCGGTCATTCGCGTCTCGTCGGCGTCGAGCGACACCACCGGGTCCATCAGCGTGCCCGCCGAGGCGCGGATCGAGGCCAGAGGCGTGCGGAGATCGTGCGAGACCGACTCGAGGAGCGCCGATTTCAGCGCGTCGCTCTGCTGGGCGATCTCGGCCCGGCGCGTCTCGTCCGCGAGTCGATCCTGACTGACGGCCTGCGCCACGAGATCGGCGGTGACCCGCAGGAGCCGGGTCGTCGCCTCGTCTGGGACGCCGCCCGAGCGGCGCGTCGCCCAGAGTGACCCGATCGGCCGGCCGGCGGATTCGAGCCGGACCCGAAACCGCGACCCCGGCCGGGCGTCGGCCGTCCCGGGGATCGCCGGGGCGCGCACCTGCGTCCACGCGACGTGGCCGGTCGGCGAGACGTGGAGCGCGGCGTAGGCGGTCGGCGCCGTAGTCGGCGCGTCGTCGCTCGCTCCCGCGGTGCGCTCGTCGCCGTCCGCGGCGAGCGCGAACCAGACGCGCTCCATCGCGGCGTCGCGCGCGACCATCCGGGCGATGCCGGGCAGGGCAGCCAGCGTCGACTCGCGACCGGCGAGGGCTCGCGTCACGTCGAACAGCGCGCGGCTCTCGCGCTCGCGGGCGGCCGCGGCATTCGCCCGGCTGCGCTGAATCGCGGCGAGCTCGCCGACGGTCACCGCGACGAACAGCAGCAGGACGAGGTTGAGCCACTCGCCGGGGTCCGAGACCGTGAGCGTGTGGCGGGGCTGGGTGAAGAGGTAGTCGTAGACGAGGACTGAAGCGAGGGCGGTGACGATCGCTCCCGGGACGCCGAAGGCGATCGCGATCGCCGCCACCGCGACGAGGTAGACGCTCGAGGCGTTCTCGACACCCAGACGGCCCTCGAGCACCTCGACGGCGACGCTCGCGACCGCCACGGCGAGGGCGACGGCTGCCACGACGGCGGTCGCGCGCCGGACAACTGCGATCCGGCCTCGATCGACCATCCCTTCGCGGAGGTCAACGCCGGCGTCGGGCTTCGACGTCGCCACCGGGGACCGTCGTGTCATGGGCTTCTGTTACCACGATCCGCGGGCCGGCGCGCGCCTCCCACGGACCGACCGGATCGCGTTGTCAAGAGGCCTGTCAAGGGGTACCGTTCCGGCCCGGACGGCCTGTCAAGACTTGACAGGCCCCCACTCGTTTCCGGACGGGTGCGGCCTCGCGGGTCCGCGCTCGGGGAGGGTCGCGTGGCCGCTGGGGCCGCCGCCGAAGTCAAGAGTCGCCTCAGCGTGGTCGACGTCGTGGGCGAGACGGTCGACCTGCGGAAGGCCGGCACGACCTTCAAGGGACTCTGCCCGTTCCACTCGGAGAAGACGCCGTCGTTCGTCGTGACGCCGGCCCGCGAGAGCTGGAAGTGCTTCGGCTGTGGCAAGGGCGGCGACGTCTTCACGTTCGTGATGGAGCGCGACGGCGTCCCGTTTCCCGAGGCGCTTCGCGTCCTTGCCGGCAAGGCCGGCGTGGAGCTCGACGAGCGGACGCGCCGGGCGGATGCCCGGACGGCCCGCCTCCGGGACGTCCTCGAGACCGCGATCGCCTTCTACCACGGCGTTCTGACCGGCTCGAAGGTTGGCCAGCCGGCGCTCGACTACCTCCGCGGGCGTGGCTTCACGGACGAGACCATCGAACGGTTCCAGCTCGGATTCGCCCCGGGTGGCTGGGACGTCATGGCCGGGCGGCTGATCGAGAAGCGCGACGTCCGGCCCGAGGAGCTGCTCGAGACGGGTCTCGCGACGCCGGGCCGGCGCGGGCCGATCGACAAGTTCCGCGACCGGGTCATCTTTCCGATCCGCGACGCCTCGGCGAACGCGGTCGGCCTGGGCGGGCGGATCCTGCCATCCTCCACGCCGAGCCGTAGCGTGCCCTCCGACGGCCGAGGCCGATTCCCGGGAGGCCGTCGGTCCGAGGACGCGCCCAAGTACCTGAACTCGCCGGCGAGCCCGCTCTTCGACAAGAGCCGGACGCTCTACCTCATCGATCGGGCGAAGGCGGCGATGCGCAAGTCCGGCCAGGCCGTCCTCGTCGAGGGCTACACCGACGCGCTCATGGCCCACCAGGCGGGCTTCGACAACGTCGTCGCGTCGCTCGGGACGGCATTGACGCCCGGCCAGGTCGCGGTCCTCCTCCGCTACGCGTCGCGGATCGCGCTCGCGTACGACGTCGACCCGGCCGGCCAGAGCGCGGGCACCTTCGGGGTCACCGAGCTGACCGCGCTCATCAGCGAGATCCAGGCCGCGGGCGCGAACCGGGGCGAGATCGCCCTGACCGACGTCGGTGTCGTCCGGCTGCCGGAGGGCAGGGATCCCGACGAGGTGATCCGCGACACGCCGGATCTCTGGCGCGAGGCCGTCCGAACGCCGTCGCCGATCCTCGCCTACCTCATCGACACGTACTCCTCGCGCGTCGACACGCGGCTTCCGGAGGGGCGCTCGCGGCTCGTGGCCGCCGTGGTGCCGACCCTTCGCCAGGTGGCCGATCCCACCGTGCGCGACGGCTACGTCCGGCTGCTCGCACAGCGCGCCGCCGTCGACGATCGGGTGGTCGTGGAGGCGATCGCCGCGGCCGCGCGCCGGCCCGTCGGTCGAGTCGTCGGGAGTGGCGGCTCG
>DASXWX010000380.1:0-3354 GCA_036503395.1 Candidatus Limnocylindrales bacterium | reverse complement strand
ATCCGCGCGCGGCAGGGCCGTCAGGATCGACGGTGGCGCGATGACCTTGAAGGACCGGCTGCCGCCGCCGAGGACGATCCGGTCGCGGCTCATGACGCGAGCGTCGACCCAGACCGGGAGGTCGCGCGGGAGCCCGAATGGGGTGACGCCGCCGATCTCCATCCCGGTCAGCTCGCGCGTCTCGTCCGAGGAAGCGAACGACGCCTTGCGGGTGCCGAGGCGGTCACGCACCGCGTGATTGACGTCGAGCCGATCGGGTGCGAGCACGACGCAGGCGGCATGGACGCGAGGCGTGGCCTTGCCGGCGACCACGATCGTGTTCGCCGAGTCGTCGAGGGCAAAGCCATACGCGGCGGTGAAGGCGGCCGTGTCGGCCAGCTCCGGATCGCACGGGAACAGCTCGTAGGGGACGCCGAGCGGGGCGAGGAGCGCCTCGAGGCGGGCGCGCTGTGGGTCGTCGGCCATCGCGGCCACGGTACCAGCCGCCACCGCGGCGCCCGTCAGTTATGGACGCGGAACGTGACCTTGCCCGAGCGCCGGACCGAGCGATGGGTGGCGACGTCGCGCGCCCGCCAGACGAGCGTGTGCCACCCGTTGGCGAGGTTGGTGGTGTCGATCGAGACGGATGAGCGGTGGGATCGGACGTCGAGGTCGAAGGCGACCTGGCTGACACGCCTGCCGTCGAGGCGCGCCCAGCCGTCCGCGAGCCGGAAGTCGTCGCCGAACGTCGCCGAGAACGTGGCCGTCCCGGACACCGTCGCGTCGCGCCCGCTGACCGAGGAAACCGTGGGCCTGGTCAGGTCGCGCTGGCCGGGGCCGCCGAGGCTGAACAGGCAGCTGTAGTAGCGGACGTCGCCGTCGGTCTCCCATGCACCACAGCCGACCCGGTCATAGTCGCCGAGGATCAGCGGCCGGTGACCGCTCGAGCGCATCCAGGCCGACATCGCCGCCGCCACGCTCGCGGTCGTGGTCGTCTTCCGGGTCGCGCTGCAGCCCGTCCCGGACAGGGAGCAGCCGTAGTGGTAGCTGACGGGACTCAGCCCGTACGTGTTCCAGGCGATGATCTCGCCGCGATAGGTGTTGTAGCCCCAGTCGTACATCGCGTCGATGACCGTGTACCGGTACGTCCCGTCGGACCGGACACCGCACAGCCGGAGGCCGTGGTCGAAGACGCCGGACACGGCGAGGTCGTGGGCCCGGCCGTAGGCCACCTTCGAGCCGTCGTTCGGGCAGGCGACCGCGCCGTTGCGCGACTTCGTGGCCAGCAGTCGGTCGGTCCTGAGGCGATGCAACCCGTGCATCCGGCGTTCGCCGTTGATCAGCCGGACGAGCTCCTCGGCCGAGAAGTCGCTCCGGAACGTCGTGTAGTCGCCGGCGGCTGCGGGTGGCGTCGTCGCCGGCAGGACGATCGCGGCGAGGGCGAGAACGAGCGGGGCGAAGCGAAGCGGGGACATGCGCTGACGGCTCTCTCTGCTGGGGGAGGCGGCGGGCGTCCCAAGGCTCGCCGCGTGCGCCGACGGTCGCCATCACCCGACGCTCCCGGCCCGGACCCGTACCGATGGCCCCCGGTCGGCGAGAATCCGCTCGATCCATGCACGCGGCAGGAGTCGAGCGATGTCGTTTCCGCCAAGGTTCCTCTGGGGCGCCGCGACTTCGGCCTATCAGATCGAGGGCGCCGTCGCGGAGGACGGTCGCGGCGAGTCCATCTGGGACCGGTTCACCCACCGCCCGGGGACGATCGAAGGGGGAGCGACGGGCGACATCGCCGACGACCACTACCACCGCTGGCGGGCCGACGTGGACCTGATGGCGGAGCTCGGCCTCGGTGCCTACCGGTTCTCGATCGCCTGGCCGCGGGTGCTCCCGGAGGGGAGGGGAGCGGTCAATCGCCGCGGGCTCGATTTCTACAGCCGTCTCGTCGACGGCCTCCTCGAGGCCGGGATCCGACCGTTCGCAACGCTCTACCACTGGGACCTGCCGCAGGCCCTCGAGGATTCCGACGGCGGCTGGCGCGCGCGCTCGACGGCCGATCGGTTCGGCGAGTACGCGGCCGTGGCGTTCGATGCCCTCGGCGACCGCGTCGAGGACTGGATCACGCTCAACGAGCCGTACGTGTCGTCGTTCGTCGGCCATCACCAGGGGACGCACGCGCCCGGGCTGCGAGACCTCGACGCGGCCGTTCGCGCGGCGCACCACCTCCTGCTCGGGCACGCCCGGGCGATCGAGGCCTTCCGCGCGAGCGGCCGACCGGGCAGGATCGGGATCACGCTCGATCTCCAGGTCTCGTCGCCGGCGAGCGACGACGAGCGGGACGTCGAGGCGACGGTCCTCGCCGACGGCAGCACGAACCGCTGGTTCCTCGACCCGCTGTTCCGCGGGACCTACCCCGGCGACATCGAGACACTCCTCGCGGGCCGAGGCGCGCACGCCTCCGAGGTCGTCGAACCCGGCGACCTCGCCGCGATCGCGATGCCGATCGACTTCCTCGGGATGAACTACTACTTCCGCCGCTGGGTCCGGGCGGCCGACACGGACCTCGGCTGGCGCGAGGTGGCGGACGGCGGCGATGGCGCCCGGAGCAACGAGATGGGCTGGAACGTCGACCCGAGCGGACTGACGGAACAGCTCGAACGCGTCCGCCGTGACTACACGCAGCTGCCGATCTACGTCACCGAGAACGGCCTGGCCCTGCGGGACGATCCGGGCCCTGACGGACGGGTCGTGGATCGGGCCCGAATCGAGTACCTCGAGTCGCACGTCGCGGCGATTCGGCGGGCGATCGAGGTCGGTGTCGACGTCCGCGGCTACTTCGTCTGGTCGCTCCTCGACAACTTCGAGTGGGCGTACGGCTACCGGCCCCGCTTCGGCCTCGTCCACGTCGACTTCGCGACCCAGCGACGGACGCCGAAGGCGAGCGCGGCCTGGTACGCCGGCGTCGTCCGGGACAACGGCCTCGACGGCTAACCGGCGGCCGTCGCGGCGTCGTCGGATGTCTCGTCGGACGTCGCGGCGTCGAGCCCGAGCTCCTCGCGGATGTGCAGCTGGCGCATGACGGAGGCGCGGGTCAGGAGGCCGACGTATCGGCCACCGTCGAGCACGGGCAGCTGCTCCCAGTCGCCGCGACCGAGGCGCTCGATCGCGTCCTGGAGCGTCGTCAGCGGGCTGGCCGTCGCGAGCCGTGCCGCCGGGGTCATGATCTCGGCGGCCTGTACCTGCTCTCGCCGGGATGCCGGCACGCGCGCGACGTCGCTCAGCGTCACGAGGCCGACGACCCGGTCGCCGTCGAGGATCGGCACCGCACGTCGCGCCCCCGGCAGGAGGTAGCGCTCGATCAGGTCGGCGATGCTCGTCCCG
>DASXWX010000379.1:0-3560 GCA_036503395.1 Candidatus Limnocylindrales bacterium | reverse complement strand
GTTGTAGAGGAGGCCCGGGGGATCGACCTCGTGCTTCGCGCCCGGCTGGGTACCGTTGATGAACCACTCCCGGACCGTGCTCCGGGTCGACGACGTCGGCCGGCCGCCCGAGAACGCGTCGATCGTCGCCTGCACGACCCCTTTGGGCGGTTCGAACGAGCCGATCGGCTTGCCTTTCGTGTAGTCGCGCATGAAGGCGTGCCAAAGCGGCGCCGGGCCCTGGAGCGAGATGACCGCCTCGTTCGCCGGCGCGTGTGGCTGGGAATGGTCGCTGTTGCCCATCCAGACCCCGGTCGCGACGGTGGGAGCCGTGCCCTTGGCGTTTGCGGCGGTGAAGCCGTAGGTCGCGAGGTCGCGCGTGTCGTTCGTGGTGCCCGTCTTCACCGCCGTCGGCCGGCGCTGGCCCTTCGGGCCGTTCTTGAGCTCGAGGACGTCCGACCAGATCGGGTTCTGCGCGGGGTCCGTGTTGCCGTTGAGGATGTCGTCGGTGAGGAAGGCGGCCTGGGGCGAGATCGCCTGCTTCGCCTGCGAGGCCGGTTCGGGAGCCTTCCAGACCGGCTTGCCGTCGGGCCCGTCGATCTCGAGGACCATCCGCGGCGGGACGCGGAGGCCGCCGTTGGCGAGCGTCCCGAAGGCCGAGGCGAGGTCGATCGGTCGAACCTCGACCGTGCCGATGGCGCCGGCCAGCCCCGCCTGCTCGTAGGTCTTGCCGCCTCCCTGGAACGAGATCCCGAGCTTCTTTGCCTGATCCGCCACGGCCTTGTTGCCGACGCGCCCGAGGGCCCGGATGGCCGGAATGTTGAGCGAGTACTGGAGGGCCTGGCGGACGCGGACGGGTCCGCGCTCGAGGTTGTCGGCGTCGTGCGGTGCCCAGGCCTTGCCGGTCACGGGGTTGATCCCGAACTTCGTGGTGATGTCGAGGAGGAGGCTGCCCGGGGTCAGGGCATGCTGCTCGAACGCGGTGGAGTAGAGGACCGGCTTCCAGGCCGAGCCGGGCTGGCGATAGCCGCTCGAGAGCACGTCGAACTTCGGGTTGAACTTGCGGCTCGCGAGCTTCTCCCGGTAGTAGCCGGCCGAGCCGACGTAGGCCAGCACGTCACCGGTCGTGTAATCGATCGCGACGAGCGCGGCGTTGTGGACGTCCTTGCCGGCCAGCCGCGCGATCCACCCTCGATCCTGCTTTCTGATGTGGAGCGAGCCGAGCAGCTTCGCCCGTGCACGCGAGCCGAGGTTCGGGGCGATGGCGGCGGCCGCAACGTACTTCTCGGCGAGCGCCTGGCCGCGCATGTCGAGGCTGGTGATCACCCGGTAGCCGCCCGTGTCGACCTTTTCGGCGCTGCCGAGTATGTGGATCAGCTGGTCACGGACCTGCCACATGAAGTGAGGCGCCTTGTAGGTGAGGGGCTGGTCACCCACGAGCACGACGGGCTGTCGTTCCGCCGTCGCGATCTGGGCGCTCGTGAGGTGGGTCCAGCGGGCGCCACGGAGGCCGTCGAGGACGTAGTTGCGGCGGACGATCGGCGGCGACGTCGGATCGACGACGAGGTCGCCCTTCTTGTCCTTCTTGGCGAATTTGTAGGGGTCATAGGCGCTCGGCGACTTCGGAAGCCCGGCGAGCAGCGCCGCCTGGGCGATCGTCAGCTTCGAGAGGTCGGTGACCCCGAAGTAGACGCGCGCGGCCGCGGCGATGCCGTAGGCGTTGTGGCCGTAGTAGATCTGGTTGAGGTAGGCGGTGATGATCCGTTCCTTGCCGGCCTCGCCCGGGAACTCCTGGGTCAGGCGCGCCGACTGGATGACCTCCTTGGCCTTGCGGATGTACTGGTTCCCGGCGAGGACGTCCTCCGGCAGGAGGCGGGCCCGGACGAGCTGCTGGGTGATCGTCGACGCACCCCGGTCGCTCGACCCGGACACGTTCTCCGCGACGGCCGAGACGATCTGCGCCGGGTCGTAGCCCTCGTTCGTCCAGAACGTGCGGTCCTCGGCCGACGTCGAGGCGTCGATCACGAGGTGCGGCAGCTGGTCGTACGTGACGACGCGGCGCTGGACCCGCTCGAACCGGCCGAGCTCCACCTTGCCCGTGCGGTCGTACACGATCGTCGGCTGGTCGAAGGAGAGGTCCTCGAACGTTGCCGGGTCCGGGAGCCCCTCGGACAGGACGGCCACCGTCGTCACCCCGGCGACACCAGCCAGTCCTCCGGCCGCGAGCGCGACGAAGACGATCAGCGAGGCGAGGCCGACCCCCAGCGCGAGCCAGCGACTGCGTCCCTTGCGTCGCCGGATGTGCGGCGAGATCGGGCGACGCGGCAGGGGCCCGCTGTGCGCGCGCAGCGCCGGCCCACGGCGGCGCAACGAAGCCCGTGACGGTGGATACACGGCGGTGAGCGTGGCATCGAAGGCGTGGCAGCAGTGTCGGGCGGCGTCCCGACGCGGTTACAGGTCCGTGTCGCCGGCGAACGCTAGCCCGTCACCCTCAGGAGCGTGCCCCCGGCGAGGTCGGTGACGTAGAGGTGGCCGGCCGGGTCCTCGCCGAAGGCGCTGATGGCGCGCCCGCCGTCGTCGAGGACGACCGGCTCTTGGGGCCCGTCGACGCTCGAGGCGATCCCCCAGAACCGGCCCGAGCAGTTGTCCGAGAAGAGGTAGACGCCGGCGAGGCTGCCGGCGTCGGGAGCTCGATCGACGTAGCCGCCGACGATCGCGCAGCCCTGGTCGTGCCCGTACTCGGCGACCGGCAGCGCGAGCCCGCTTCGGTCGCACGAATCGCCCGACGGGTAGCAGTGCATGCCCTCCATCCGGTTCCAGCCGAAGTCCAGGCCGCGGCCACCGCCGTCGGCGCGTCGGGCGAGATCGACCTCCTCCCAGGCGCCCTGGCCGACGTCGCCGATCCAGAGGTCGCCGGTCGCGCGATCGAAGCTGAAGCGCCACGGGTTTCGAAGGCCGTAGGCCCAGATCTCGGGCTTCGCGTTCGATTGGCCGACGAATGGGTTGTCGGGTGGCGCAAGGCCGCCCTCTCCGCCGCCACCACCGGTGCCGAGCGGGTCGATCCGGAGCAGCTTGCCCAGGAGCGTGTCGAGCCGCTGGCCATTGCCCATCGGGTCGCCGCCCGAACCCCCGTCGCCGAGCCCCGCATAGAGCATCCCGTCGGGGCCGAAGACGAGGTCGCCGCCATTGTGGTTCGGGAACGGCTGGTCGACGTGGAGGAGGACGCGCTCGGACGTGGCGTCGGCCCTCTCGGCGTCGTCGACGGAGGCGTGGTACTCGGCGATGATCGTGTTGCCGGACGTGTCGGTGTAGTTGACGTAGAAGCGGCTCTCGTCGCCCGTACCGTAGCCCGGGGCGAAGGCGAGGCCGAGCAGACCCCGCTCGCCACCGGAGCTGACCCTGTCGCGGATGTCGAGGAACGGCCGGTCGACGAGCGTCCCGTCGCGGACGATCCGGATCCGGCCCGCCTGCTCGACGACGAAGATCCGGCCACTGCCGTCGTCGGGAGCCGCGATCGAGAGCGGCGAGTCGAGGCCGTCGACCACCGGCTCGAGCGCGAGATGGGCATGGGCGGGGTCGCC
>DASXWX010000378.1:0-7266 GCA_036503395.1 Candidatus Limnocylindrales bacterium | reverse complement strand
TGGCGATCCGGCACTGGTGTCGTGGTCGGATCAGCAGCCGCACCTCCTGCCTCGGCATCGGCTTCGTCCGCGGCCGTGCTTCGGTCGATCCTCGCGGTGAGCGAGGGTTCGGGCGAGGCCGCCCCTCCGAATTCACCTGGTTCGTGGATGGGATCGTGCTCCGGTCGGTTCTCGGTCATCCCCGGAGCGTCGGTTCGGACGCCACGCGCGCGCGAGGTTCCGGACGTTCGCCGGCTTGCAGCCCGCTCGCAGCCGGGCGCTATGCTCGATCGCGATGACCGCACCCAGCACGCCGCGTGACCCGATCGCCGCACGAACGGCGGCCGTACGGGCATGGGAATCGGGTGCCCTGGGCGGCCAGGTCGGCGCGATGCTCGGCCGGCTCGACACGGTCGACCAGGTCGGGATCGAGCAGCGCGTCGACGCTCTCAAGCGCCGCTCGATCAAGCGCGAATCGAAGGTCTGGGCGCTCGACCTCGCGATCCGGATGATGGATCTCACCACACTCGAGGGCCGTGACACCCCGGGCAAGATCCGGGCCCTCTGCGCGAAGGGCATCCACCCCAGGCCGGGCGACCCGTCGATCCCGTCGGTCGCCGCGATCTGCGTCTATCCCGCGCTCGTCGCGGAGGCGAAGGAGGCGCTCGGTTCGTCGGGCGTCAAGGTCGCCTCGGTCGCGACCGGCTTCCCGTCGGGCCAGACGTTCCGTAGCCTCAAGGTCGAGGAGACGCGCCTGGCAGTCGAGGCGGGAGCAGACGAGGTCGACATGGTGATCGACCGCAACGCGTTTCTCTCGGGCGACCTCCGCTCGGTCTTCGACGAGATCGTCGAGGTGAAGGACGCGGCCGAGCCGGCGCAT
The DNA here is from genome assembly GCA_036503395.1 of Candidatus Limnocylindrales bacterium. Lineage (GTDB taxonomy): Bacteria > Chloroflexota > Limnocylindria > Limnocylindrales > CSP1-4 > DASSHA01. Next base: position 6,407 of record DASXWX010000378.1, on the reverse strand, counting down.
CTCAAGGTCATCCTCGAGACCGGCGAGCTCGGCACGTACGACAACGTCCGCCGCGCCTCGGTCCTGGCGATGGCCGCCGGCGCCGACTTCATCAAGACCTCGACGGGCAAGGTGACTCCCGCCGCCACGCTCCCGGTCACGCTCGTCATGCTCGAGGCGATCCGCGACTTCGAGCGAGTCACGGGGCGGGCGGTCGGCATGAAGCCCGCCGGCGGGATCAGGACGGCGAAGGAGGCGATCCAGTACCTCGTCGTCCTCTACGAGACGCTCGGCCCCGCCTGGATGACGCCGGACCGGTTCCGGTTCGGCGCGTCGTCGCTGCTCAACGACGTCCTCATGCAGATCGAGAAGGAGCGGACCGGCCGCTACCAGAACCCCGATCGGTTCACGATCGACTGAGGGAACCGGTGCGCGAGGCCGCCCGTCTCGGCCGCATGCATCGACCGGTCGCGCTCGTCCTCGCCTCCTTCGCCTTCGTCCTCGCGGCCTGCTCGGCCGCGGCGGGGTCGCCGCCGTCCTCGGCATCGTCCACTCCGGGCTCGTCCGAGGGCTCGGGCAGTCCGGCCGCACTCAAGGAGGCGCTCCTCGCCCGCTTCGGCGACCTCGCCTACTGTGACCCGGACCAGTTCCCGGTCGCACGGGCCGACGAGACGGCGGCAGCCAGGGATCACCTCGCGGAGATGCGCGCCGATTCGGCGACCTGGGCCGCGATCGCGAAGGTCGCCGGCTTCGACGTTGCCACGACTCCGACAGGCGACGTCCTCATCGCCGCATACCGAAACTGGAAGATGCTCCAGGCGCTCCAGCTCACGCCGTCGAAGGGCAGCGCATACGCGTTCGACGCGACCTTCCACGGTGCCGGCGGCAGCTTCACCCACGCGACGGGCACCATAGCGGCCGACGGCACGATCGACGTCGCGTCGCAGGAGCCCGGGAGGGCTCCGGCCTGTCCGATCTGCCTCGCGCGGGGGACGCTCATCGCGACGCCGAACGGCGAGGTCCCGGTCGAGGCCCTCCGGTCCGGTGACGCGGTCTGGTCCACGGACGCGACCGGCACACGGATCGCCGCGGTCGTGGTCGAGGTCGGCTCGACGCCGGTTCCACCGACTCACCTGCTGGTTCGGCTCGCGCTTGCCGACGGCCGGGTCGTCGAGGCGTCGCCCGGTCATCCGCTCCCGGACGGTCGGCTCGTCGGCTCCTTGCGACCCGGCGACGTCGTCGACGGCTCGACGGTGGTCTCGGCCGACCGCGTCCCCGACAGGGACGGCCGAACGTTCGACCTGCTCCCTTCCGGCCCGACGGCTGCCTACTGGGCCGATGGGATCCTTCTGCAAAGCACCCTCTCGCGATGAGACGAGTCAGCTCTCGGGCGCGCCGACGACCAGCGCGGCGTTGAGGCCGCCGAAGCCGAACGAGGTCGACAGCACCCGCTCATAGCGGCCCGGGCGACCCGTCCGATCGCGGATGAGGCCGCCGAGGATCGCGGCCGACGCGTCGTCCGGCGTATCGAGGTTCACCGACGGCGGCGCCCAGCCACAGCGGATGACGAGCGAGCAGAGCACCGCCTCGATCGCCCCCGACGCGCCGAGCGGGTGGCCGTAGAGGGCCTTCGTTCCGCTGACCGGGACCGTGCGGGCGCGATCGCCGAGGGCGCGCTCGATCGCCCGGGCCTCTGCGACGTCGCCGATCGGGGTCGAGCTGGCGTGGGCATTCACGTATTCGATCTCGTCGCCGGCAGTCCCTGCCTCCGCGAGCGCCAGCGACGCGGCCCGACCCGCCTCGACGCCATCGGGCCGTGGCTGGACCATGTGATAGGCGTCCGACGTCGCGGCATAGCCGAGAACCTCGGCGTAGGGTGTCGCGCCCCGGGCGGCGGCCGACGAGGCCTCCTCGAGCACCACCATCGCGGCGCCCTCGCCCATGACGAATCCGTCGCGGCTCGAGTCGAACGGGCGAGCGGCATGGGCCGGGTCGTCGTTCGAGCCCGCCGACAGCGCCCGGATGATGTCGAACGCGCCGAACGCCAGCGGGCTGAGGGGGACTTCGGCCCCGCCGGCGATCGCCGCATCGATCTCGCCGGCACGAATCGCCGCGACCGCCTCGCCGATCGCCACCGCCCCCGAGGCGCAGCTGTTCGCCGTCGAGAGGATCGGCCCGCGGACGTCCATGGCGATGCCGATGTTCGCCGGCGCCGCGCCGCCGAAGACCGCGAGGGCCAGCATCGGCGAGACGCCGCGGATGCCGCGTTCGAGGTAGCGCTCGTGCTGAACCTCGGCGAAGGCGATCCCACCGAGCGCAGAGCCGACGTAGAGGCCGACCCGGTCGCGTCCGGCGTGCCCCGCCGCACCCGGTACGAGGCCCGAGTCGGTGAGCGCCAGGCGACCCGCGGCGAGCGCGAACTGGCTGAAGCGGTCGAGCCGGCGCGCTTCGCTCGGGTCGAGGTGGTCCAGCGGGTCGAAGGCGTCGACCTGGGCTGCGACCCTCGACCGGAACGGCGACGGGTCGAAGCGGTCGATGAGTCGGACGGGAGAGGAGGCCGCCCGCACGCCATCCCAGAACGCGCTGCGGCCGATCCCGGCCGCCGTCAGCGGTCCGACGCCGGTGATCCACACGCGTCGTTTCTCAGCGTTGGGCATTGTTCAGGCCTCCGAGATCGCCTCCGCGAGTGCCTTGAAGGTCGCGAGCGTCCGACCGGCGATCGGCCGGACGAACAGGCGATCAACGACGAGTGCCCATCCCGGCATCCGTGGCGCGAAGTCGTGCTCGATGAGGATTCGACTCCCGGCGGCCGCCGGTTCGATGTGCCACGTCACGTCCATGCCGGCCGTCGCGCCGCCGACATGGTGGAACCGGAGCCGCCGCGCGTCCGGGTCGGCCCAGGTCCGCGAGCGCCAGGCGACCGGGAGCCCGAGGCCGACGAACGGAACGAGCTCGCGGCGGGCGACGAACTCGCAGACAACGGCCGCGCCGTCGACGGCGATCACCCGCGAACGTGAGTAGTGGGGGAGAAGGCGGTCCCAGCGGGTGACGTCACGGGCCAGGTCGAAGACGAGGTCCGCCGCCGCATCGACGTCGGTCGCGACCTCGCTGCGCACGTCTACCTCATGCCCGATCGAGCGCGACTCGCACGAGGTCGACCAGCGGGGTCGTCGCGATCTCGTCGGGCGTCAGCCAGGCGGCATGGTCCGTCGAGCCCTCGAGCTCGTCCCGGAGCTCGCCGCCCACCGCCCGCCCGCGGTAGACGATCCGGAGCGCGTGAACCTCACGGCCGCTGGCCGTCTCGTCGGCGCCGAGGTGGACCGAGTCGACGCCGACGATCCCATCGATCTCGCCCCGCAGCCCGGTCTCCTCCTCGAGCTCGCGGAGCGCGCCCGACTCCGGTTCCTCGCCGAACTCGAGGCCGCCGCCCGGCAGCGTCCACGACGATGCCTCGGGATCGCCCGCCGCGATCCGGCAGAGAAGGACACGACCCTGCTCGTCGTGGCAGAGCACGTAGGCGGCGATCCGCGTGTGGCGCTCCGCCGCGGCGGTGCTCATGGCGCGAGCAGCCGGACGAGGAAGCGCGGATCGAGCGCCCTCGAGGCCGGCACGAGGTCGGCGAGGACGGCCTCGAAGGTCCGTCCGAGCGCCCGCCGTCTGGCCAGCCGACCGGCGGCGTACTCGAACAGCGGCGGCCGTGCGAGGAACGCCTGGACGAGCAGGCTCAGTGCGTCCTTCGTCGCGAACCGGCCGCGCATCGCGCGATCGTAGCCGTCCAGCGCACGCCGGTCGCCTGAAAACGTGCGCTCGATCGCGTCCGCTGCGAGAAACGCCGACGCGAGAGCACGGTTGATGCCCTCGCCGGTGAACGGGTCCACGAACCCGGCAGCATCCCCGACGAGGAGCCAGCCATCGCCCGAGCGGCGGGTGACGCGATGACCGAGCGGCGCGGCCCCCGCGGGCCGGTCGAGTGCACTGCCGTCGCCTGCGACCCGCACGGCTCCCTCGGCCGGCGACGGGAGCGACGCGTGGATCGCGTTCCAGGCGGCGGCGCCGCCGTTCGCGTGGAGATCCTCTGCCGCCGCTCCGCGCAGGACGAGCCCGATGTTCACCCGGCCGCCGGGGACAGGAGCGAGGCCGGAATACCGATCCCCGGCGACGATCATCCGGGCGTCCACGGTCGCCTCGACAGAGTCGCCGATGCCGGCGCCCGCCGGCTGAGCCTCCTCCGCGACGTGGAAGGTCAACCCGACTCGCCTCAGGCGCGGTGGCCGCCCGACCCCCGCCGCGGCGGCCACGGAGCTCCGGATCCCGTCCGCACCGACGACGACCCGCGTCCGAACCTCGGCCCGACCCCTCGGGCCCTCGATCGAGACGACCGGTCGGACGCCGAGCGTCAGCCCGACCATCCGCCGGCCCCGCCGGACCCGAGCCCCGGACCTCGCGGCGCACGCCAGGAGGCCCTCGTCGAGCGCGCGGCGATCGAAGCCGAGCGCGGGTGGGCCGCCGCGGTCCACGGCGTACGCAAGGCGAAGGGTCGTCCCGCCCGGGGTTTCGAGCCGCATCGCCGGGACGTCGCGGGCGAGCCCGGATGCCCCGGGATCGACGAACCCGAGGCTCGCGAGGTGAGGCCGGACCGCCGGCCCGGCGAACACGCCACACGCACGCCACTGCCACGCCGGGCGACGCTCGAGGACGACGACCGAGCGGCCCCTCCCGGCGAGGAGCGTCGCGAGCGCGGCTCCGGCCGGGCCGCCCCCGACGATCACGACGTCGACCTCCTCGCTCCCGCCCTCCGAGACCGCGCTCACCCGTCCGCTACCACTGCCGCAATCGCCACGCGCTGGCGCAGCGGGTCGCGAAGCACGCCCAGCGGGCGCAGACCGGCCTGTTCGAGCAGCGACCGCATTTCCCGCTCGGTGTAGGCGCGCCGGACGGAGAGTGGGGCGTCGTTGCGGGTCAGGCCGTTCCGCGTGGCGACCGTGGCGAGGACCCGCGCTCCGAGCACGTTGAGCCGCGATCGGAGGAGGTCGTTGACGACGACGCCGAGGCGAGCCACCCGGCGAAGCTCCCGGATCGCCGCAACGGCGTCGTCGGGCTCGAGGTGGTGGAGGAGGAGTGAGCAGTGGGCGACGTCGAACGCGGCATCGTCGAACGGCAGTCGCGTCCCGTCGGCGAGCCGGAGCACGAGGCCCGGCCGCTCCTCGAGGCCCGGGTCGAGCCGGCGTGCCGCCGCGAGGACCTCCTCGCGGGCGTCGGTCGCGACGACAGTCAGCCGCCGCCCGTCGCGCTCGACGCGGTCGAGCAGCGCGAGCGGGATGTCGGCCGAGCCGGTCCCGACGTCGAGAACGGAGGGCTCGGTGGGACTGGCAGGCCGCCGCTCGAGCAACGCGTCGATCGCCCGCAGCGAGAGGGACGTGCCCCAGAGCCAGCGGTTGGTACGTCGAAGGTCGCGCAGGTTTCCGACGAGCGCCGCCTGGTCGGGCAGCGACCCGTCGAGGATCTCGAGGGCTCCGGCCAGCCGCCTCACGGGGTGTGGGTCAGATGCGACCGGCGCCGACGACCGGCGTCACGGCCCAGATGCGGGGATCGAGCCGCGTCCGGCGTGGGTACTCGGCGCGGACCGCGTCGGCGAGTGGCCCCACCGCCGCCGGCGCCGCCAGCGCGACGATGCAGCCGCCGAACCCGGCGCCGGTCATGCGCGCGCCGAAGACGCCCGGGACGGCCATCGCGATCTCCACGAGCGCGTCGAGCTCCGGGCTGCTGACCTCGTACAGGTCGCGCAGCGAGGCGTGCGATGCCGCGAGAAGGCGACCGACCGCCTCGAGGTCGCCCGCCTCGAGGGCGTCGGCCGTGGCGAGGACCCGTGCGTTCTCGGTCACCACGTGCCGGCAGCGACGAAGCGTCACCGGCTCGAGCTCTGCCGCTGCGGCCTCGAGCATCGCCGGCGTCACGTCCCGGAGCGACCGGACCGCCGGCTGCGTCCGCGCGATCGCGGCGACGCCGGCTTCGCACTGGGCCCGCCGGTCGTTGTAGGCGGAGCCGTCGAGCGAGCGACTCGATCCCGAATGGACCACGACCGGGATTGCGCGGTCGAGCGGCAGTGGCACCGGACGCCAGTCGAGCGAGCGGCAGTCGAGCAGCACCGCGGCGCCCGGTCGGCCCATGGCGCAGGCGAACTGGTCCATGAGCCCGGTTCGGACCCCGACGTAGGCGTTTTCGGCACGCTGGCAGAGCCGGACCACGCGGATCGGATCGAGTGCCTCGGGCGCCTCGGCCAGCGTCCACGCCGCCGCAAGCTCGAGCGCGGCCGACGACGAGAGCCCCGACGACGGCGGCAGGGTCGAGGCGATGACGCCGCGCATCGGACGCAGCCTGATCCCGTCCTCGGCCAGTGACCAGGCCGTCCCCGCGACGTAGTCGATCCA
>DASXWX010000377.1:0-8579 GCA_036503395.1 Candidatus Limnocylindrales bacterium | reverse complement strand
CCTCTCGCTGCTCGGCTTCTTCCTCCTCATCGTCGGCGTCGGTATCTCGCGGCTCGAGGTCGGGCGCTGCCCGGAGTGCGCGCACTGCCGCGCGGAGGCCCGATTGCGCGAGGCACGGGAACAGGCGGCCGTCACGGCGCTCGACCGTCGCTGGGACATCGGCCGTTGCCCTCGCTGCGGCCGAACGGGACCGCACGATCACGACCAGTGAGTCGTCGCGAGCACGCGCTCGCGTCGCAACACTCCGACGGGGTCCGCTGGCCGACCGCCCGCTCGGCCCGGCCGTCCTGACCGAGTCCCGGCGCGTGATCGTCTTCTGGTGGTCGACCGCCGTCGGACGTCAACCGGTCCTCCTCGCCGAACGCGTCCGGCTCAACTGAGGCCCGTCCTCGGGGCGAGGCCACGCATCGCCCGAGGGCGCGCATCGCGCGAGGCCACGCATCGGGCTGACCGTGGCACCATCCGGCAGTGCCGACCGCGCTCCCTGACGTCCCGATCGCCGTGGCGTCCCTGGCGACCCCGTGGGGGCCCGCCGTCGTGGCCGCGAGCGTCGATGGCATCCACGCGATCGCGCTGCTGGCCGACGAGTCGAACCTCAGCGCCTCCGTCGTCCGCCGGACGCGTCGCCCGATCGTCGCGCCCACGCGCGCGCCCGGACCCATCGCCCGTGCGATCCGCGACACGATCGACGATCTCGATCGCTACGTCGCGGACGGTGCCCGATTCGGCGGCTGGCGACGCCCGGTCGCCCTCCTCGGCGTCAGCGACTGGGACGTCCGAGTGCTCTCGGCCGTTGCCGCGATCCCGGTCGGGACGACGGCCAGCTACGGGATGGTCGCGCAGGCCGCGGGCTCACCCGGCGCGGCGCGCGCCGCCGGCGGTGCAGTCGGGCGAAACCCGGCCGGGCTGGTCGTGCCGTGTCATCGCGTCATCGCCGGCGACGGCACGATCGGCGGCTATGGCGGCTCGTGGTCGGACGACCGCGAGGCCCTCGTCGAGCTCAAGCGCAGCCTGCTCGCACACGAGGGCGTCGAGCTGTGAGTTCAGGCTGTTGGCACGCCCGAACGCTGCTCGGCCCCGCCGGTCGGGTGCGCCGCTCGGCCGAGAGCGAGCGGCCGGATCGGAAAGACGCCGACGACCACGGGGGATGCCGGGTCGATCGAGAGCTCGCAGCCCACCTCGCCCTGGTGCACCAGCTCCGCGAGCATTCGGCCCTCGTCGGCGGGCAGGCCGATCCAGACCCGGCGCTCGGGGAGGTCGATCGGCACGACGTCGTCCTCGTGGCCGTTGAGGCCGAAGCGACGACGCAACTCGTGGAGTGGCACGTAGGGCCGGCTCTTGATGAAGCGGCGGAGCTGGGCCGGCGTCGCGCCGTTCCGGGACGATGCAGCGTTCTGGTGCGGCTCGGCCATCCGGGGCGGGGCGGGAGTCGGTTCGGGCTCCACGAGCCCCGTATTCGACGCCTCCACCGACGCCGGGGCGTCGGCGGCCGCGAGCTCTGCGCCGTCCGTGGCGACCCAGGGCGCGTCGGCCTCCGGTCGGACGACCGAGCTCGAGCCGGTCGTGTCGCCGGGCGAGCGCCGGCGGGCATCGGGCGCGTGGGCGCTGAACGATCGCGCGGCGGAGCGGCCGCCGCCATGGCGGCCGCGACCGTCGCGATGCCGCGCGGCCATCAGGAGGGCCGGCTGGCGGCCGCGGACGGCCGGTCGAGCGTGGCGGCGCAACCGCGCCGCGAAAGGTTTGCAGGCATTCGGCTCAGGTTCTGCGGTGAGGCGGGGATGAGAGCCTTTTCCGGATCATAACCCGCAGCCCCGACACGACTGTCCGGCGGGTGACTATCCATCGACGACGCGGAGGTCGAGGGGGGCACGGTTGAGCGAGACCGGGCCCTCGGCCGTGCACACGACGATGTCCTCGAGCCGGACCCCGTACCGGCCCTCGAGGTAGATCCCGGGTTCGACCGAGAACGCCATCCCGTCCGCGAGCGCCGTCTGGTCGCCGGCGACGACGTACGGCTGTTCGTGGCCCTCGAGGCCGATCCCGTGACCCGTCCGGTGGATGAAGTGCTCTCCGTACCCGGCGGACTCGATGAGCGCGCGGGCGACGGCATCGATTCGCTCGGCGGTCACGCCCGGCCGAGCGGCCGCCGTCGCCTCCGACTGGGCCTCGCGGACCGCGTCGAAGATCCGCCCGAACTCGGGATCGGGCAGGCGCTCGGGATCACCCCCCGTCACCCACAGCGTCCGGGTGACGTCGGATGCGTAGCCTCCGAGCAGGCCGCCGATGTCGAGGACGATCGGCTCGCCCGCCTCGATCGGCCGATCGCCCGGCTCGTGGTGCGGCGACGCGCTGTTCGGCCCGGACGCCACGATCGCGAACTCGGCCGTCTCGTGGCCCTCGGCGATGAGTCGATCGCGGACCTCGCGGGCGACGTCCGCCTCGGTCCGCCCCACGAGCCGCCCCGAGGCGATCTGCTCGACGACGCGGTCCGCCGCCTCCGCCGCGAGCCGGAGCAGCTCGATCTCGTCGGGATCCTTCAGGATCCGGAGCCGGCTGGTCACGGTCGAGCCGAGCGTGAACGACGCATCCGGCATGGCCGCCTCGAGCCGGAGGACGTGGAGCGCCCAGAGCGTGTCCGAGACGGCGACACGGCGCGGCCGGGACCGGTCGCGGGATGCGATTCCGGCAACGATCGCGTGCGGGTCGCCGGTCTCCTCCCAGTCGACGATGTCGACGAGGCCCGCTTCGCCGGCCGGTGAGCGGGCGGCGGGATCGTGCTCGAGGCGAGGGACGACGAGCGTGGGTCGACCCGTCGCCGGAACGACGAGCATCGTCAGCCGCTCGAGCGGCATCGCGCGGTAGCCGGCCAGGTAGACGAGGTCGGGTCCCACGCCGACCAGCAGCGCGTCGAGGCCGGCCTCGGCGGCCCCGGCCCGCGCGGCCTCGAGTCGGGCCGCGAATCGCTCGGCGGGGATCGACGGTCGCGGCGACGCGACCGCCATCAGCGTGCGACCGCCATCACGACCCGAGCCAGCGCTGGAGCGTCGCCGGTCCGTCCTCGAACAGCTTGCGATACGCGAGCACGCGCTCCGCGCCTGCGCCGAATGCGCGCCGCCGCAGCTCCTGGTCGTCGTGCTGGCCGACGGCAAGGACGCGGATCCCCGGCCGGATCTCCGCCGCGCGGCGGATGGCCGCGACCGGGTCGTAGCTGCGGGCGGTCAGGTCGACGACGAGGGCGTCGGCGCAGCCGAGGGCGGCATCCAGCTCGCGTGCCGTCTTCGCCCGGTCGACCTCCGCACCCGCGGCCCTGGCGACGTTCACGAGACGGGTCTGCCAGATCAGGTCCTCGGCGAGGATCGTGACCCGAGCCACCGCGATCAGGCCTCGAGGGAGAGGATGTGGTCGAACACATCCTTCGCACCGACGACCCCGAGCGGACGGTCCCCGTCCACGACCGGGATGTGGCGGAACCCGCCGACGGCCATCTTGTGAATCGCGACCGCGAGGCTGTCGTCCGGTCGGAGGACCACCGGGTCCGGGGTCATGACCTCGCCGACGTCGAACGCGCGGAGCGGCTTCCCGGAGAGCTTGAGGACCGCGTCACGCTCGGTGAAGATCCCGACGAGGCGATCGCCGTTCAGCACGAGCACGCAGTCGGCGGCCGCATCGCGCATCCGGCTCAGCGCGGCCTCCGCCGGCAGATCCGACGCGACGATCAGCGGCGCGGGTGTACCGAGCCCGTCGAGATGCTCGCCGAGCAGCCGCCCGGTGAACGATTCGGCCTGGGTCGGGGTGTCCACCGTCCAGAGGCTCGCGCCGCAGTTTGCGCAGGTGTCCTCGCCCTCGAGGTTTTCGTGCCCGCAGACCGGACACCGCATCGCCACCCTCCTCCCGTCGCCGAACGCGGCCACGACCGGCTACTCGACCGTCCAGGTCTCCCCGCTGTTGAGCGCCTTCGTGAGGTCGCCCGCGCCACGCAGCGCAACGGCCTGGTCGATCTGCTCGGTCATGAGCGCGTCATGGGTGGGCCGCTGCACGCGCCGGAAGACGCCGACCGGGACGGGGAACTCGGGCCACCACATCCGCGACAGGATCAGGGCGAGGTACGGGTCGTCGGCGGTCTCGTCGTGGACGAGGAGATCGTCCTCGTTGACGCCGTCCCCGAGCTGGACGACCTCCGGATGGAGGCCCCGCAGCCGGATCCCCTTGTCGCGCTCCTTGCCGAAGATCATCGGCTTGCCGTCCTCGAGGAACAGCATCCGGTCCTCGCGGACGTCCCGGTCGGTGAAGTCCCGCCAGGCACCGTCGTTGAAGATGTTGCAGTTCTGGAGGACCTCGACGAACGACGAGCCGTGGTGTCGGCCCGCCCGTTCCATCGTCTGCTGCATGTGCTCGGTGTGCGTGTCGACGGAGCGGGCGACGAACGTGGCCTCGGCCGCGAGCGCGACCGTGAGCGGCTGAACCGGATAGTCGATCGTCCCGACCGGCGTCGACTTCGTCTTCTTGCCGAGCTCCGACGTCGGCGACGCCTGGCCCTTCGTCAGCCCGTAGATCCGGTTGTTGAACATCACCAGCCGGATGTCGACGTTGCGGCGCATCGAATGGAGGACGTGGTTGCCGCCGATCGAGAGCGCGTCGCCATCGCCGGTGATCACCCAGACCATGAGATCGGGCCGGGCGGCCTTGAGTCCGGTCGCCAGCGTCGGTGCGCGGCCGTGGATCGTGTGGAACCCGAACGTGTTCATGTAGTACGGGAAGCGACCCGAGCAGCCGATGCCGCTGATGAAGACGATGTTCTCCTTCGGCACCCCGAAGTCGGGCATCACCTTCTGGGTCTGGGCCAGGATCGAGTAGTCGCCGCAGCCGGGGCACCAGCGCGGGTCCTGGTCGGATACGAAGTCCTTGCGGGTGAGGACGGGCAGTTCGGTCGGGGTGGTCATCTCTGGCGCTCGTTCAGCAGGCTGTTGGCTTCGGCCTCGATGTCGGCGATCCGGAAGGGCTTGCCGCGGACGAGGTTGAAGCCGGTGATGTCGATGAGGTAGCGGCCCCGGAGCAGGAGCCGCAGCTGGCCGAGGTTGATCTCGGGCAGCAACACCCTCCGGTAGCTACGCAAGACGTCCTCGGTGTTCCGCGGCAGCGGGTTGACGTGCCGCAGGTGTGCATGGGCGACGCTTCGACCGGCGGCCTGGAGACGCTCGACGGCGCTCCGGATCGCGCCGTAGGTCGAGCCCCAGCCGAGGATGAGCAGGTCGCCCTCGGCCGGTCCGAAGACCTGGAGGTCGGGGATGTCGTCCGCGATCCGGGCCACCTTGCTCGCCCGAAGCGTCTGCATCAGGTGGTGGTTTTCCGGGTCGTAGCTGACATTGCCGGTGATGTCGGCTTTCTCGAGGCCGCCGATCCGGTGCTCGAGGCCCACCGTCCCGGGCACCGCCCACGGCCGGGCGAGCGTCTCGGGATCGCGGGCATAGGGCATGAACGGCCCGTCTTCGCGGCTGGCGTTCGGACGTCCGATCGACGGCAGGTCGGCGACGTCGGGGATCCGCCAGGGCTCTGCGCCGGTGGCGAGGAACGCGTCGGACAGGTAGACGACCGGGGTCATGTACTTGAGGGCGATCCGCCAGGCCTCGATCGCGTAGTCGAAGCACTCCGCGGGCGTGGCCGGCGCGACGATCGGAACTGGCGAGTCGGCGTTGCGCCCGAACATCGCCTGGAGGAGGTCCGACTGCTCGGTCTTGGTCGGCATGCCGGTTGACGGGCCGGCGCGCTGGACATCGATGACGACGAGGGGCAACTCGACCATCACCGCCAGGTTGAGCGCCTCGCTCTTGAGGGCCATCCCCGGGCCGGACGTACCGGTCATCCCGAGCGCGCCGCCGTAGCTCGCCCCGATCGCCGACCCGATGGCCGCGATCTCGTCCTCGGCCTGGAACGTCTTGACCCCGAAGCTCTTGTAGCCGGAGAGCTGGTGGAGGATGTCCGATGCCGGGGTGATCGGGTAGGAGCCGTAGAAGAGGTCGCGCTGGGCGAGCCGCGAGGCGGCCAGGAAGCCGAGCGCCGTTGCCTCGTTGCCGGTGATGTTGCGGTACTTGCCCGGCGGCAGGTGCGCGGGCTTGACCCGGTAGTGGGTGTGGAAGATCTCGGTCGTCTCGCCGAAGGCGTAGCCGGCATGGAGCGCCCGCTTGTTCGCCTCGGCGACGACCGGACGCCCGCCGAACTTCTGGTCGATCCAGGCGAGCGTCGGGTCCATCGACCGCTCGTAGAGCCAGAACATGATCCCGAGGGCGAAGAAGTTCTTCGTCAGGTCCTTCTGCTTCGAGGTCATGTCGAGGCCTTCGAGCGCCCGCTCGTTGAGGGTGGAGATCGGGATCTCGAAGACCGTGTACTGCTTGAGCGAGCCGTCGGTCAGGGGGTTCGACGCGTAGGCCGCCTTGTTGAGGTTCTGCTGGCTGAAGGCGTCAGTGTTGACGATCAGCGCTCCGCCCGCGGGCAGATCGCCGACGTTGGTCTTGAGCGCCGCCGGGTTCATCGCGACGAGGACGTCCGGCGCGTCGCCGGGGGTGTGGATGTCGGTCGAGGCGAAGCTGATCTGGAAGCCCGAGACGCCCGGAAGCGACCCGGCGGGCGCCCGGATCTCTGCCGGGAAGTCCGGAAACGTGCTGACGTCGTTGCCGAAGACCGCCGCGGTCCGGGTGAACTGGGTTCCGGTGAGCTGCATCCCGTCGCCGGAGTCCCCGGCGAAGCGGATCGTGACCCGCTCGAGCTCTCGGATGGGCGCCTCGTGCGCCGGTTCGGTTGTCGTCACGCGCCTTCGGTCTCCTCGAGGGTCTGGTGCGGTCGCGGTGGCAGGTTGAGCAGCTCCTCGGGGAACGACTCCGCGACGTAGCTGAGCAGGTCCTGCTGACGGACGACGCCGGCGACGCGACCGTCGGCCTCGATGAGCGGCACGTTGCGGTACCGGCCCGTCCGCATCAGGTCCATTGCGTCTCGAACCGTCTGGTCCAGACCGAGCGTATGCGCGTCCGTCGTCATGAGCTCGTCGACCGGTCGATCGAGATCGACGCCGGAACCGACGAGGCGGCCGAAGATGTCGCGCTCGGTCAGCACCCCCGCGAGTCGGCCGTCCGCGGCCACGACGAGCACAGAATCGCCGACGCCCGACCGCCGGATCAACTCGAGACACTCCGCGAGCGTCGCCCCGGGTGGCACCGACAGCGGCTCTCGCCGTCCAACGACGGCGAGACGCTCGTCGAGGATCGTGGGAATGCGGTCGACGACCGCCCGCTCGCTGGCCTCACGCACGCTCGAAAGTGTACGCGTGCTCCCCTGGACCGGCCGTCACGCGCCTGAAACGCGGCCCCGCGCCGCCAATCGGACCAGCGCTGACGCGATCGTCGACGCGCCAAACCCCCGAGGCACCGTGGATTAGGCTCCCCGGGTGTCCCCACGCCTTCTCGGCGTCGTTCTCGTGCTCGTCTCCGCCTGCTCGTTCGGGTCCGGAGCGCTGTTCGCCAAGCCGGTCTACGCGGCGGGTCTCGACTGGCTGACCGTCCTCGCCTGGCGCTTCCTCGTCGGCGCGACGCTCTCGTGGGCCTGGGTCCTGGCGTCGGCCGCGCGCCGGGCGGCGCTGCGAGCGTTGCCGCCGAGCCAGGTCGCGGCAGGAATCGCCCTCGGACTCCTCTACGTCGGCAACTCCGCGACCTACTACGCAGGCATCGAGACAGTCGACGTCTCCCTCGCCGCGCTCATCGTGTACATCTACCCGGCGATCGTGGCGGTCCTGGCCCTCTTCATCGGCCGGCGACTCGGCGGCCTGCGGGCCTGGGGGTCGCTCGGGCTCGCGCTGGCCGGCGTCATCCTTGCCGTCGGCGGGATCGACCCGACCGATCGGCCGCCGCTCATCGGCCTCGTCCAGATCGCCGCGTCGCCGCTCATCTACTCGGCCTGGATCGTCCTGGCCGCGCGGCTGACCGGCGAGCGGCGCGATGCGACGGGCGGTGAGTCGGTTGCCGGAGCCGAGGCCGCGCCGGCGGCCGCGATCATGATCACCGCGACCGGCGTCGCCTACTGGGTAGGCGCGGTGCTCGTCGGTCGGCCGACGATGGCGGTCGCGATTCCCACGCAGGCGTGGCCGCCCCTGCTCGGGATCGGCGCGATCGCATCGTTCCTCGCGATCCAGACCTTCACGGCCGGAGCCCGCCGGATCGGCGCGGCGCAGGCGGCGCTGTTGTCCACGATCGAGCCGCTCTGGACGGTCGCCCTCGCCTGGCTGCTCCTCGGGGAATCGCTCACGATCGTGCAGGCGGCCGGTGGGACGCTCATCCTCGCCGGCGTCGTCCTCTCGCAGGTCTCGCCGGAACTGCTGGGTCCCCGGCTCCGGCCCCTCGTCCGCGTCGCCGACGAGTGACTGCCGGGATCAGCCCCGGCCGGTTCGAACGGCCGCGAAGGCGGTCCGGGCCCCGTCGAGGACGAAGGATCCGTCGGAGCCGACGCCCACGAAGCGAAAGCCACGCTCGACGTAGCGGGCGGCCTCGTCGGGGCGGCGCGCGAGGATGCCTGCCGCCTTGCCGTAGGCGTCGGCC
>DASXWX010000376.1:0-5605 GCA_036503395.1 Candidatus Limnocylindrales bacterium | reverse complement strand
GCGCCATGGCCGTGCGCGCCCGCGGGCGTGCGCGCCGCGGCTGCTTCCTTCCGGATACCAGCCCCACGAGTGGTATGCAGGTCGAGAGCGCCGCCTTCCTCGCGGGTACCAGCGGGGCTGGTGGTATGGGCTCGCCAGGGCGCGACTCGGCCGAGGAGACGGCAGCCCGAGGTGCGTACCACCACTCCGGCTGGTATTCGGGACGAAGAGGGTCGGTGGCGGCTGCGAAGTGTGCGGGGCGCGCTTCCGGATATGGATGGCGGTGCCAACCGCCACCGCCGGCTCGCCGCGGCTCAACTCGCAGTCGGGCCGTGCGTGGACATGGAGAAAACCCGGTGGAATCACCTGCGGCGGCCCCGTGTGCCACCTCGGTCGCTGATCGGGAGAAGGGCGTCGCAACGCGCCTGACTCACGGGGTGCGTGCCGGGGAAGCGGCTGTTATGGCCGGAGCACTTTCTGTAATGGTTCGGGCCCGAGTTGTTATGGATCAGGCCCGTCCTGATACGGTTTCGGCCGTTCTGCAATGCGCGTGCAACGCATCTCGCGGCCGCGTTCGGTGCGCTCGCGACGGCGTGACGGGGATCATGCGGCGGCCGGACGTCCCGGCGCCACTTGCGAGGAACCCACAAGGCACACGGCCGAAGGGCCGGTCCGCCCGGGAGGTAGCACATGAGCACCCAGCCGCTCGTGCTCGTCGCCGACGACGAGCCGAGGATCACGAAGCTCGTCTCGATCGCGCTGTCCGAGGAAGGCTTCCGTGTCGTTTCGGCGAACGGTGGCGAGGATGCCCTCGCGAAGGCCGAGGAGTACCGGCCCGACATCGTCCTCCTCGACATCGTCATGCCCGACCTCGACGGCATCGAGGTGATGCGCCAGCTCCGCGAGCGGCGCCCGGTGCCCGTGATCCTCCTGACGGCGAAGGGCTCGACGGCCGACAAGGCCAAGGGCCTCGATCTCGGTGCCGACGACTACGTCGCGAAGCCGTTCCACCCCGACGAGCTCGCCGCCCGCGTCCGGGCCGTTCTTCGCCGCTCGAGCGGTGCGGCGCCGGGTGCCGGGATCGTCCGCTTCGACGATGTCGAGATCGACCTCGAGCGGCGGATGGTGACCCGCAACGGCGAGCTGGTCCAGCTCTCGCGAACGGAGTGGCTGCTCCTCCAGCACCTCGCCGCGAACGCCGGCAAGGTCGTCCTCCACACCGAGCTCCTGACGAAGGTCTGGGGGCCCGAGTACCGCGACGACCTCCAGTACCTGCGGGTCTGGGTCAGCCGCGTCCGGCGCAAGCTGGGCGCCAAGCCGGGCGAGCCGGGCCGCATCAAGACCTTCCAGGGCATCGGCTATCTCCTCGACGTCGAGGGTACGGCCGAGGCGTCGTCAGACGAGGAGCCGACCGAGGAGATGGCGACCGCCTGACCCCCGACAGGGCCGCGACGCGGCGGCCTCACGCGACTTACGAACCCCCGTCGGTCTCGTCCGGCGGGGGTTCGCCGTCGCTGCGATCCGACTGCAACCGACCACGCACCGAGCGTGACGCAGGAGCGACGGCCACGACGGCTACGGTCGGCGGGCCCAAGGGCGTCACCGGCGCGGTCACGTCCCCGGTCCCCACCAGATGACAGGAGTCCACCTGATGAAGCTTCTCGCCGCCGTCGCGGTGCTGTGTCTGACAGCGCTCGCCGGATGTGCCGGCGCGGCATCGCCGTCGATCTCGATCCCGTCGCTGTCCGCTCCGAGCGCCGCCTCGAGCGAGTCGGCCTGCCCATCCGAGCTCGCCTCGCCATCCGCGCTCGCCTCGCCGTCCGCGCTCGCATCCCCGAGCGCCATCGCGAGCGAGTCGCCGATGACGAGTGAGTCACCGGCCGCGTCCGCGTCCGGTCTCACGGGCGCGTCCCCAGCAGTGAGCGCCTCGACCACGGCGAGCGAGCTGCCGTCTGCCTCGACATCGGGCCTCACGAGCGCGTCGCCGTCGGCCTCGGCCGTCGCGAGCGAGTCGCCGATGACGAGTGAGTCGCCGCTCGCCAGCACGTCGGCCAACCCCTGTGAATCGGCCCCCGCGTCGGTCCTGCCCTCGCCGAGCCCGCTTCCGAGCGCGTCGCCGAGCGCCGAGATGAGCGAGTCGCCGAGCGCCGAGCTCAGCGCCTCTCCGTCGGGCTCCTGAGCGACCGACCTCCGCGTGACTCGAGCGTTCGCATGATGCGCTCGACGTCGTAGATCGGATCCACCGGGCCCGTCCCACCGCCACCCGGCGTGGGGAACGGGCCCGGATCCATCTCCGGGCCGTGGTCATCGACGCGCGGAGGCGGGGCGCTGGCCTTGGCGACGGGGCCAACCACGACCGCCCGGGAGGCGGGATCGCCGACGAGCTCCGTCGTCTGGGCCGGACCGCTCGGTCCCGGCATGGTCGGAGCGGCGCCGGGGTCGCCGCCGGAGCGGCTGGCTCGTGTCCGCGTCGACCCATCGGCCTCCCGGGTCGAGCCCTGCGGCCCGCTCCTGGTCCCGCTCGTCGGCGACGTCACGTCGCCGGCATTTCCGCTGGCGACCGGTCGCTCGACCCGACGGCGCCTCCCGGCTGCGCTCGACGGCCCGGCGGCGACCTGTTTCGCCTGCTCGCCCGTCTCGGGCGTGGCGATCCCCTCTTCGGGGGTGCCACCGGGAGGCGACGTACGCCGGCGCCTCTTCGTGGCGGGTTCGGCCGACGGTTCGGACCGATCGGGCTTCGAGCGTTCGGCCATCGGAAACCTCCTAGGCGGGGTCCACCGCCACGTCCTCCGGGTGCGTCGTGCACGGTCCCGAGATCGTCGCACGCGTCACGAATCGGGGCCCGTCGCCTGAAGGAGGGCTGTAACGCGGTCCGCCCATCACGCCGGGACGCCGCGAACGCCGCGCATCGAGGATCCGTGCATGAATGACCACACAGAAACGCCGGCACGCTCCACCACCTCAGGCTCGGACACGAGACCCGCCCGGATGATCGATCGCGCGATGGGGATCGTCGACCTCGAGGTCGAGGCGGCCTCGCTGCTCGGCGAGCCCGAATGGACGGAAGGGGATCGCAACACCCGGACGCTCCTCGTCGCGGACGGCCTCCGGATCGCGCTCGTCGCCCTCCGCGGCGGCGCGTCCATCGGCGACGACTCGACCGACGACACGCTGGCGCTCGAGGTCGTCCGCGGCCGGATCGAGGTCGAGGGCGAGATCGAGCCGCGCGACCTGCGGCCGCGCGAGCTGCTCGTGCTCGAACGACCCCGGTCGTGGCGCGTCCGGGCACTCGAGGAGTCGCTCATCCTTCTGACCACCACGGGTGGCGCGTCCGGGAGGTGAGGTTCGGCGCCCCGGCCAGACCGGCGCGACCGCCCGGATCCGCCATGCGACGTCCCTGTAACGGGGCCTCCTGCTCCTCCGCGACGGGCGCAAGAGAGCAGTCGGACACTCGTGGCACGGCCGCGCCGCGTCCCCGGCCGGCCCGGATGGCTGGAGGCCGCGTGCTGGATCTGGTGCACCGGCCGGTGGTTCCGCGGCTCGACGTTTCGAGCGCCCACCGGCTGCTTGCGGTGCGTTTGGACAACATCGGCGACGTGCTGATGACCGCCCCCGCGTTGCGGGCGGTCCGATCGGCCGCGCCCCGTGCCGAGGTGACGCTGCTCTGCTCGCCGGCCGGTCGTCAGGCGGCCTCGCTGCTCGGCGAGGTCGACGACGCTATCGAGGCCCGCGTCGCCTGGCAGGATGTCGGCGGGCTCGCCTTCGACCCGGGACGCGAGCGGGAGCTCGTGACGTCGCTCGAGCGGCGGCGCTTTGACGCCGCCTTCATCTTCACCAGCTTCTCGCAGAGCCCGTTTCCGCCGGCGTTCGCCTGCTACCTCGCCGGGATTCCGGTCCGGGTCGGCCAGGCGGGCGACTTCGGCGGGTCGCTGCTCAGCCACGTCGTCCCGGCCGCGCCCGACGGCACGCACCAGGTCGAGCGCAACCTTCGGACCGTCGAGGCCGTCGGCATCCCGGTGGCGGACCGGCGGCTGGCGATCCGCCTCGATGATGCGGCGACCGCACGCGCGGCAGGACTGCTCGAAGGCGCAGGGGTCAGGCGCGGCGGGGCGTTCGTCGCGATCGCGCCGGGCGCAACCGCCTCGGCGCGACGCTATCCCGCCGCCCGGTACGCCGCCGTCGTCCGTGGCCTCGCCGCCGCGCTCGGCTGGCCGATCGTCGTGGTCGGGGCCGACCGGGATCGCGGCGATGCCGCCCGGATCGCCGCCGCCGCGCCCGGAGCGGCGTCCCTGGCCGGCGAGACCACGATCGCCGAATGGGCCGCGATCATCGCGGCCGCCGGGCTCCTCGTGACGTCCCATTCGGCGCCGCTCCACATCGCCGACGCGGTCGGCACGCCCGTCGTCTGCCTCTTCTCGGGCACGGACCGCGAATCGGAGTGGCGGCCGAGGCATACCCGCGCGGTGCTGCTCCGGGAGCCCACCGCCTGCTCACCGTGCCGGCTCTTCGACTGCCCGATCGGCCTGCCCTGTCTCGACGTCGAGCCGGCCGCGGTCGTCGAGGCAGCGGCCTCTCTCGTCGGGGGCGCCCGAACGACAGGCCTGGCGGCGGTCGCGACCGCTTCAGATCGACTGGAGGACCGATGGACCGTCTCCGTGTCCTGACGTGGCACGTCCACGGCGCCTACCTCGAGGCGTTGGCGTGGGCCGGCGTCACGCTCTTCGTGCCGGTCCGTCCCGGCCGCCCGGCCCGCTACGGCGGAGCCCCGACGCGTCCCGACCTGCCGTCGACAATCGTCGAGGTCCCCGCCGACGGAGTCCGCGATCTCGACCTCGACGTCGTCCTGTGCCAGGCCCGCGACAACTGGCTGTCCGACCGGTTCGAGATCCTGTCCGAGGAGCAGCTCCGGCTGCCGCACGTTTACGTGGAGCACGACCCGCCGCGCGAACACCCGACGGACACGCGCCATCACGTCGCGGACGAGCCGGACGTGCTGCTCGTCCATGTCACGGCGTTCAATGCGCTCATGTGGGACAGCGGCACGACGCCCGTTCGTGTCATCGAGCACGGCGTTCCCGTCCGGCCGGGGGTCGCGTACGGCGGGGAGCTCGACCGGGGCATCGTCGTCATCAACGACCTCGCGACCCGCGGCCGCCGCCTCGGGCGCGACATCTTCGAGGCCGCTCGGGAGCAGGTCCCGCTCGATCTCATCGGCCTCCGGGCGCCACTGCTCGGCGGGCTCGAACCGGTCCCGCACGAGGAGCTCGGGGCCGTGATGGCTCGCTACCGCCTCTACTTCCACCCGATCCGCTACACGAGCTTCGGCATGGCGGCCTGCGAGGCGATGCTGATCGGGCTGCCGGTCGTCGCGCTGGCCACGACCGAGATGCCGACCGTCATCGAGGACGGCGTGAACGGCTTCGCCTCGACCGACCCCGCCGTCCTCGTCGAGCGGATGCGTGAGCTCCTCGCCGACCCCGGCCTCGCTCGCGAGATCGGCCGAGCGGGGCAGGTATCCGCTCGCGAGCGGTTCTCGGTCGAGCGGTTCGGTCGCGACTGGAACCGGGTCCTGCACGAGGCGGCCGGCAGGAACGTCGCCCAGCCTGCCCAGACGATCGGAAGTGCC
>DASXWX010000375.1:0-9361 GCA_036503395.1 Candidatus Limnocylindrales bacterium | reverse complement strand
TAGGTGGCGCTGACGGGCTCGTCCTGGATCGTGTAGCCGGGGCCGCCGGTCCCGAGCCGGCCGCGATCGATGTGCGGCGCCCGACCGTACTGTCCGTCGCCGCCCTGGATGACGAAGCCGGGCACGACGCGGTGGAAGACGACGCCGTCGTAGAAGCCGCACGAGGCGAGGGCGACGAAGTTGCCCGTTGCGATCGGGCTCAGGCCGCCGTCGACGGCGACGGCGATCGTTCCGAGGCGCGTCGCGATCGTCACCGTCCGGGTCTGCCCCGACGGCAGCGGCGCGGGCTGCGCCGTCGGACAGCCGCTCGGCGCAGCGGCCGCGTTTCCCGGCGAAGGTCCAACCGCCGCCTGGCTGCCGGCGAGGAGGGCCGCAACCATCGCCGTCGAGACGAGCGCCAGCCGGCTTCGGCTTCCGTACGTGGGCCTCACGCCGCCGCCTCGCGCGCTGCCTCGTAGTCGAGCGCGCCGGACAGCAGCGGCTCGCCGACGATCACCGCCGCGACGCCTGCGTCGCGCAGCGTGGCCACGTCCTGCAGCGTCCGGACCCCACCTGCCACGAGAACGTCCGCATCGCGTGCCGCGACGGTCCGCCGCAGGGCGTCCGCGTCGCCCGCGGCCGCGGCGTGCGAGACCACGAATCGCCGGACGCCGAGCGCGGCGAGCTCGTCGAGCAGGGCGTCGAGGGTGGGCGCGGTTCGGCGACGCCACGGAAAGGCCGCGAGCCGGTCAGGCCGCGCGTCGAGACCGACCGCGAGCCAGTCGCCGGCCACCTCCACGCAGGCTCGAAGGTCGTCCGGGCGATCGGCGAGCGCGATCGAGACGACCACCCGTGTCGCGCCGGCCGCAAACGCGAGCCTGATCGCGTCGGGGTCCTCGAGCCCGCCGGCCAGCTGCAGCGGAGTCGCCACGACGGTCGCCACCCGGGAGACGACCTCCAGATTCCGCGGCCTGCCCGCCCGCGCGCCGTCGAAGTCGACGAGGTGGACGGCCGGTGCGCCGCGATCGACGAACCGGGCCGCGATCGTCTCCGGTCGATCGGTCGGGGCGCCGACGCCGGCCGCGGCGCCCGGCCAGAACACGATCCGCGATCGCCCCGCCTCGAGGTCGATGGCCGGGATGACCTGCACCTCAGGCGGCGGACGCGCCGTCGGCGAGGAGGCGCCGGTGGAAGCTGATCGGGAGGCTGCCGTTGCGAAGCAGCGTGTCGTGGAAGTGGCGGAGATCGAAGTCTCCCCCGAGGCGGCGCTGCTCGTCCTCACGGAGCTGGAGGAGCAGCAGCTTTCCGAGCAGGTAGCTCAGCTGATACGTCGGTGTGTACGTGTAGCGGATCACCTCCGCCCGGGCGTTCGGCTCCTCGAAGCTCGTCTGCTCGACGAGGAACCGGACCGCATCCTCGACCGACAGCTCGCCGCGGTGCATCCGGACGTCGAGGATGATCCGGCAGGCGCGCCAGATCGCGTCGGTATGCATGTTGAGGCGGAAGTTCGGAGCGTCGTCGAAGCCCTGCTCACGCATGAGCTGCTCCGAGTACATGCCCCAGCCCTCGACGAACTCGGGCGCGTCGGTCAGGAGCCGCGTGAGCGATGGATGCTTCGACGCCACCGACAGCTGGAGGTGATGACCCGGGTACGCCTCGTGGATGCTCGTGTTGCTGATCGAGCTGAAGTTGTGCTCGCGCATCGCATTCGGGTCGTTCCCGACCGACGGCGTGACGATGTAGATCCCGCTCGGGCTGGAATCGAACTTCGGCGGGTCGAAGTAGGCGGCGAACGGGATGACGTTCCGCTGGTACTCGGGCGTCGGCACGACGTCGATCCGCTCGTCATCCGGCACGGTCACGATCGCGTGATCGATGAGGTGCTGGCGGGACCGCATCATCGCGTCGCGGTAGGCCGCCAGGGCCTCGTCGAAGGTCGCTGGGTGATCCGATTTCAGGCGGTCGATGACGGTCGCCTCGTCGGCGTTCGCGTCGATCTCGCGGGCGGCGGCGGCACGCGCAGCTCGTTGCGTCGCGAGCTGCTCCTCGCCCGCCGCGAGAATCGCGTCGGCGTCGAGCCCGTCGAACGCGCGGAGCGAGATCAGCTCGTCGTAGCGTTCGCGGCCGAGCGGCCAGTCGTCGGTTCCACGGTCGAGCGTCCCACGCAGCCACTCGCCGTAGTCCGCGATCGCCGTCTTCGCCCGTTCGGCGGCCGCGCCGAGGCGGCGCTGCTCCGCGTCGTCGAGGCCGGCAGGAGCCGCAGCGCCCACGATCTCGTCGACGAACGTCGGCAGATCCTGGGCGGTCTCGATCTCGATCTGCTGCCAGCGCCGGACCTGAGGTTGGACGGCTCGCGTCCGATGCTGATCGAGAAACGCCGGCACCGACTCGAGGCGTCCGGCGATCGAGCCGAGCCGCTCTCCGAGCGGCGCGAAGTCGCGGGCAAACACCAGGAACAGCGCGTCGCCGCTCGCGTCGAGCGCCGTCGAGCGGCGCTCCCATGTCCGGACGACGTCGTCGTCGAAGAGCGAACGCCGAACGTTGTGGATCTCGAGGTCGCGCTCGAAGCGAGCCGCGGGCGAGAGCCCGGCGGGATCGAGGCCCTCGACGGCCGCCAGGTGGGCCCGCTCGGCGTCGATCTCCCCGAGGACGGCGTCCCGGGTTCCGTCGCCGAGCTCCGCATCGCGCGCGTGCAGCCCGACGTACGTTCCGACAAGTGGATGGTCGCGAACGAGCCGCCGGAACCGTTCCTCCACGAGGTCGTAGAGGCGGTCGTCGAGCGGCCCGGCGTCGGGCGACGCGGCGGGCCGGGACAGGTCGGGGAACGGGAGATCGGGCTGGGTCACGAGGTCCTCCGGCCCGTCACGCGGTGAGAGGGCGGCTCGAGCCCGCGTGGCGGAGTTGGCCGACGTCTGGGTCAGGCGTGGGCGATCTCTGGTCGGCGTGGTCCGCGGGCTGCGGAAAGCGCTTCGCGGCTCGCGCGCACCGCGACGTCGATGTCGTCTGCCGTGATCCCGTGATGGGTCACGGCGCGGACCTGACCGTGGGGGTATTCAACCATGAGCACGCCGCTGGCGCGCAGTGCGTCGAGGAACGCGGCGCGGTCGCCGGCGACACGGAACACGACGAAGTTCGTCCGGACGCGACGCGGGTCGAGGCGGCCCGTCCCGGGTTGGGCGATGTCCCCGGCCGACTCGATCCCGTCGAGCTCCGCCAGGCCCTCGGCGAGCCGTCGCGCGTTCGCGTGGTCCTCGGCCAGCCGGTCGATCATGCCGGCGTCGCCGTCGCGAAGCGCGATCAGGCCGGCGGCGGCGATGATCCCCACCTGGCGCATGCCTCCGCCGACGAGCTTCCGAGCGCGTCGGGCGCGCCAGATGAACTCGCTCGAGCCGACGACGACCGAGCCGATCGGGCAGGCGAGCGCCTTCGAGAGACAGAAGGTGACGCTGTCGGCCGGCGCCGCCAGCTCGCGCGGCGAGACCCCGAGCGCGACGACCGCGTTGAAGAGGCGGGCGCCGTCGATGTGGAGCGGGACGCCGCGTTCGTGGGCGACGGCCGCGACCCGGGCCTCGTAGGCCGGCGTCAGCGGCTGGCCCATCGAGTGGGCGTGGGTGTTCTCGAGCACGACGAGACCGGTGATCGGTTCGTGGGCATCGGACGGATCACGGAAGGACTCGGCGATCTCGTCGGGATCGATCGTCCCGTCCGGCCGCTCGTCGAGCGGCCGCACGGTCGCCCCCGCGATGACCGCATGGCCACCCTGCTCGTCCATGACGGTGTGGGTCCGGCGTCCGGCGATCGCCTCGTGGCCGCGCGGCAGATGGGCAACGAGGCTGACGAGGTTGCCCATCGTCCCGCTGGCGACGAACAGCCCGGCCTCCTTCCCGAGCAGCTCGGCGGCCCGCTCCTCGAGGGCGTTGACGGTCGGGTCGTCGCCGAAGACGTCGTCGCCGACCTCGGCCTCGTACATCGCCCGTCGCATCGCGGGCGTGGGTCGTGTGACGGTGTCGGAGCGAAGGTCGATGACGTCCATGGGGCGGGGCCGAGTCTACCGCCGTCCGCGCTCGCGCCTGCTATCCTGCCGCTTCGCCGCGGACCCGTGGTGTAGCGGCCCAACATGCCAGCCTGTCACGCTGGAGATCGCCGGTTCGAATCCGGTCGGGTCCGCCATCCGACATCGCATCCACCCGACGCCCCGTCCATCCCCGCCCGGACGGGGCGTCTTCCTGTTCGGCTCTGCGACAATCGCCCCTCGTGAGGCGGTCGCTCGCGCTCGTCGTCGTCGCCGTGGTCGCCGTGGCGGGGCTCGTCGTCCAGCTCGCTCTCGGACCGGTCGGCACCGGTTCGAGCGAGTCCGCTTCGCCGGCCGCCAGCGGTGCGGCAGTCGTCCCGGTCTCGCCCGGCGAGTCCGCCTCGCCGGTGCCAGGCTCCGGCGCGGCGTCGGACTCGGTCGGCCCATCGTCGTCAGCGCCCGCACCGTCGCCGTTGCCGAGCGGGCCGATCACCGACGTCCCGATCGTCCCCGTCATCTCGTTCCGGGCACCGTGGACAACGACGACTGCCGACGAGGTGGCCACGGTGATCGCAGGCGGGAGCGACCGCTACGCGGCGATCGAGCTGATCTCGTCGGAGGCCGACGCGATCGCGGCGGCGATCGGTATCGACCGTGCTGGGGCCGGCGACCGGCTCGTCACGGTGCGGAGTGCGCGGAGGTTGGCCACGGATCTCGCCGGGCATCGCGACCGCCTGGCATTCGTGCGCGCGGATGAGGTCGGGGCGAGCGTCCGGGCCCTCGGCTGGGACGGCCGGACCCTGTTCGGAGTCGATCGCGTCCGGCGGAATGCCGCCTGGTCGCTCACCGCGCGTCTGCCGCGTGACCCGGGCAGTGGCGACGCGTTCCAGGCGAAGGCGACGTGGACGCTCGTCGCCGGCGGCGACATCCTCCTCGACCGGGGAGTCGCAAAGGCGGTGAAGCTCGAGGGCAAGGGCGTCGACTACCCGTGGAACGGGGGGACGGCGGAGATCACGTCCCGCTACTGCTGCTCGTCGTTCGGCTGGCGGCTGCCCCGGGCCCACCGAACCGGCAATGCCGGCGGCATGGGCGATCTCCTGCGGAAGGCCGATCTCGCGGTTGCGAATTTCGAGAACCCCGCGCCCGACTCGTTCAGCTACCACACCCACGGCACGGTCTTCTCCGCCGACCCGAAGCTCATCGCCGGCCTCCGCGACGCCGGCATCGACGCGGTCTCGATCGCGAACAACCACATCGGCGACGCGGGCCGCGCCGGCGTCGTCCAGACACGCCGGAACCTCGCCCGATACGGGATCGAGGCGGCCGGAGCTGGTGCAAACAGGGCCCAGGCGCACCAGCCGGCGATGCTCGAGGCCGATGGCGTCACGGTCGCGATCCTCGGCTACGACTCGATCGCCAGGTACTACAACGCCGGCTCGGCGACGCCGGGCAGCGCCCGCCTCACGAAGGGCGCGCTTCGGCGCGACGTGGCGGCGGCCCGCGCGGCGGGTGCCGACGTCGTGATCGTCTACCCGCACTGGGGCACCGAGTACGACCCGACGCCGTTCTCGGGCCAGCGCTCGCTCGCTCACGACGCGATCGACGCCGGCGCCGACATGGTCATCGGCAATCACGCCCACTGGGCCGGGGCCGTCGAGATCTATCGCGGCCGGCCGATCTGGTACGCCCTCGGGACCTTCGTGTTCGACCAGACCTGGTCCGAGCCGACGATGGAGGGCATGACGCTCGAGCTGACGTTCCGGGGCAGCCACCTCGTCCAGGCCTGGATGCACCCGCACTTGATCCTCGGCGGCGCCCAGCCGAACTTCCTCGATCCCGGCGGGGACGGGCGGGTGGTCATGGGCCAGGTGTTCGCCGCGTCGAAGGGGATGCTGCCGTGGTGAGCGGCGGAACGAGGTCAGGCGGTCACGGGCGTCGGCGCCGCCGCGGTGATGCCGGCGAACACGTCGTCCTCCGGTGACTCAGTCGCGACGCGCGCCTCGCGGAGGACGTAGGCCTCGCGGTCCCAGTACTCGCGCCAGCCTTCGACGCCGAAGCGGAGGAACGGCGCATCGGGGCTCATCTGCGTGACGTGCCGGTTGAGCGCCCGCCACTTCCGCTCGAGCGGCTCGCCCGAGATGTCGATCCAGGCCGTGATCGCGTCGTCCGGGACGAGCATCCGCGCCATCCGGGCCTCGAACTCGGCGAGCTCCTCGGCCGTCGCATCCGCCGGCGGCGACCACCAGCTCTCGCCCTGCGCTTCGATCCGCTCCCGCATCGCCTCTCGCGTCGAGGCCGGGATCGCGGTCTCGTAGAGCTTGAGCGGTGCCCAGGGCGCGAGCCCGCCCGCGTCCGCCGCCGGGCCGGACCCGCCATGCTCCGGTGCCAGCTGCTCCGGATACCAGGCCGGGTCGCCCGCGCGCGGATAGGCGCGGACCGTGACGTCGTGGGTCCGGATGTGGTCCGGGTGGCCGTAGCCGCCGAAGTCGTTGTAGGTGGTCACGACCTGGGGCCGGTACAGCCGCATGAGGTAGACCAGGCGGCGTGCCGCCTCGTCGAGGTCGGCCTGCCAGAAGCACCGGGCGTCGGTGTTGCCGATCCGGCCCATCATGTCCGAGTCGCGGTAGCCGAGGTTCTCCCACTCGGTCACGCCGAGCTCCTCCATCGCGTCCTCGAGCTCCCCCGCCCGGATCTCGCCGAGCCGGCGGTGGTTCTCCTCGGTGTCGAGCTCCGGGACCACGATCTCACCGAGCTCGCCCCGCGTGCACGTCACGAGGACGACCCGCCTGCCCTCGAGCACGGACTTCGCCATGAGCCCGCCGGCGGAGATCGTCTCGTCGTCGGGATGGGCGTGGACGGACATCAGCGTGAGTCGGGCGTCGGACATGACGGGATCGTAGACGCGGACGCTCTGTTAGGCTGCCAAACGCATTCGTGAGGGGAGTCGATCGTGGTCTGCCCGTCCTGCGGAACGCCGAACCAGCCCGGTGCCAAGTTCTGCGTCGAATGCGGGTCGCGGCTGACGACGGGATGCAACGTCTGCGGCGCGTCGAACCAGCCCGGTGCCAAGTTCTGCGCCGAATGCGGGTCGCGGCTCGGCGCCGACGTTGCCCCGCAGCCGGTCACGCGGCCGGCGGACGCCAGGCCGCCGGTTTCCGGTCCGTCCACCCTCACCGAGCGACGGGTCGTCTCGGTCCTCTTTGCCGACCTGGCCGGCTTCACGGCGAGATCGGAGGCCGCCGACCCCGAGACCGTGCGCGAATTTCTCGCCGCCTACTTCGATCTCTGCCGCGAGACCATCGAGCGGTACGGCGGCACCGTGGAGAAGTTCATCGGGGACGCGGTCATGGCGGTCTGGGGGACGCCCGTCGTCCAGGAGGACGATGCCGAGCGAGCCGTCCGCGCGGGCCTCGACCTCGTCGATGCCGTCCGCCGTCTCGGGCGCGACGAGGGCGATCCGAATCTCGGACTCCGGGTGGGCGTTCTGACAGGCGAGGCCGCCGTGGCCGTCGGAGCCGTCGGCCAGGGGATGGTCGCAGGAGACCTCGTCAACACCGCGTCGCGCCTCCAATCCGTCGCTCCACCCGGAGCGGTGCTCGTGGGTGAGGCCACGTATCGGTCGGCCAGCCGCGCCATCACCTTCGAGCCCGCCGGCGAGCAGCTGCTTCGCGGCAAGGTCACCCCCGTCCCCGCCTGGCGCGCCCTGCGGGTCGTAGCCGAGCGCGGCGGGCTCGGGCGCTCCGAGGGGATCGAGGCCCCGTTCGTCGGCCGTGACGACGAGCTCCGGCTTCTCAAGGACGTCCTGCGCGCCACCTCGCGCGAACGGCGGGTCCGCCTGGTGTCCGTCACGGGCCAGGCCGGTGTCGGCAAGAGTCGGTTGGCGTGGGAGTTCCTGAAGTACATCGACGGGCTGCTCGAGCCGATCTACTGGCACCAGGGCCGATCGCCCGCGTTCGGAGAGGGCGTGACCTTCTGGGCGCTCGGCGAGATGGTTCGGCGACGGGCAAAGCTCGCCGAGAGCGACGACGAATCGACGACACGACGCCGCATCACGGAAGCCCTCGAAGAGTACGTCCCGGCGGAGGCCGACCGCCGCCGGCTCGAGCCCGTCCTGCTGTCGCTGCTCGCGGTCGGCGAGCCGCCTCCGGGCGGACGCGAGGAGCTGTTCGCCGCGCTCCGGACCTTCTTCGAGCAGATCTCGACGCAGGGCACGACGGTCCTCGTCTTCGAGGACCTTCAGTGGGCCGATGCCGGCGTGCTCGAGTTCATCGACCACCTGATCGAATGGTCGATTGGCTACCCGATTCTCGTCCTCACGCTCGCCCGCCCGGAGCTCCTCGAACGACGTGATGGCTGGGGCGTCGGCCGCCGCGATCTCGTCGCCCTGTCGCTGGGTGCGCTGCCGGAGCCGGCGATGCGCGAGCTGCTCGCCGGGCTCGTCCCGGAGCTGCCGGCACGGACCGTGCGTGCGATCCTCGATCGCGCCGACGGGATTCCTCTCTACGCCGTCGAGATGGTGCGGATGCTGGTGGCGGACGGTCGGCTCGAGGAGGGCGACGGCTCGTACCGGGTCGTCGGCGACCTCGGCGACCTGCGCGTCCCGGACACGCTCCAGGCGCTCATCGCCGCCCGCCTCGACGCTCTCGACCCGTCCGACCGGGGGCTCCTCCAGGACGCGTCCGTGCTGGGGCAGACGTTCGCGTCCACGGCGATCGCGGCCGTGCGCGGCGAGCCCGACGGGGAGGTCGAGCAGCGGCTCCGGGCACTCGTCCGACGCGAGATCCTCGCCCTCGACACGGATCCGCGCTCGCCCGAGCGCGGGCTGTTCGGGTTCACCCAGGCCCTCCTCCGCGAGGTCGCCTACTCGACCCTCGCCAAGCGGGATCGGCGGACGAAGCACCTTGCCGCGGCCCGGTATTTCGAGTCGCTCGGCGACGACGAGCTCGCCGGCGTTCTGGCCACGCATTACATCGACGCCTACGAGGCGGCGCCCGAGGGAGCCGAGGGGGATGCCGTCGCGGCCCAGGCCCGCATCGCCCTGCGCGCCGCGGCCGAGCGCGCGACCGCCCTGGGGTCGCACGCGAACGCGGTCGCGTTCCTCGAGCGAGCACGCGAGGTGACGACTGACGACGTGGAGGCGACGGAGATCCTCGAGCGGATCGGGATCGCGAACCGGAACCTCGGCCATTACGACGATGCGCTCCGACAGCTCCAGGAGGCGGCCGAACGTCATCGCCGACGGGGTGACCTCCGCGCGGCCGCCCGGGCGGTCGTCGGACTGGCCGCGACGCTGAACACGACGTGGCGGGCTGCCGACGCCGTGCCGTTGCTTAGCGAGGCCGAGGCGGACCTGTCCGACCGGGTCGAAGA
>DASXWX010000374.1:0-7451 GCA_036503395.1 Candidatus Limnocylindrales bacterium | reverse complement strand
CGGACGGCCCGGGTCCCGCGGATCAGGCTGAACAGCCCGTAGATGAAGAGGGCCGTGACTCCGATGTCGAGCAGTGTCGTCGGCCCGATCTGCTCGAGGAACGACGCGAGGAGCTGCGGCATCGTGCGTGGAGTGTACCCGCGGCCGTTCCCCGAACGGCGGCCCACGAAGCGCTCAGCCGAGGAGCGCGCGGACCTCCTCGGCGTCGGGGAGTCGCTCTTCGACGACGTTCCGCAATCGCTCCCGGGCTAGCTCGTCCTCGTCCACGAGCGCGAGGCGGGCGAGCAGCCGAAGCTTCTCGATCGCGAGCGGTCGCCAGCCACGGTCGAGGTAGAGCTCGGCGAGCGCAACGTGGAGATCGAGGTCGACCGGTTCGAGCGCGAGCGCCTGGGCGGCCACGTCGAGGGCGGCGTCCGGTTGCCCGAGCCGACGGTGGGCGACGATCGCGGCGCGGAGCAGGCCGGCCGCCCGTTTCGAGTCGCCTTCGGCCGCCGCGGACTCGGCCTCGGCCGCGAGGGCGAGCGGGTCCGGCGGGCCCGGCGCCGGATGGGCGTCGGCCGCGACGCTGTCGGCGGGTGAGGAGGCCGGCCCGAGGACGCGCTCCGCGCGCGCCATCGCGGCTCGGCCGGCCTCGTCGGACGGCTGCGCGCCGAGACGGCTGACGAGATCCTGGACGAGCCGTCGGCGCGGCCGCGACTCCGCCAGCTCGAGTGCGCGGACGCCCGCGTCGCAGGCCTCGACCAGCCGACCGGCGTGCTCGTGGACGTCGCTGAGACGGTCGAGGGCGCGAGCCGCGTCGGCGGGTCGGCCGAGCGCGACGAGGGCGTCGGCGCGACCGGCGAGGGCCGTCGGGTCGTCCGGCGAGCGTGCCAGTGCCGACGCGAACGCGGCCTCGGCCTCGTCGGCCCGGTCGAGGCGAAGGAGGGTGGTCCCGACGCTCGCGTGCGGCAGCGCGCGATCGGGCGCGAGTGCCGCGGCCTCGCGATACGCGGTCAGCGCGGCCGCGTGCCGGCCGCGCAGCGCGGCGATGTGGCCCCGCCGGAGCGCTTCCTTGTACCGCTCGTAGAGGGCCTCAGCCATGGCGAGCGAGCGCAGGCGCCAACGCGGGCATGAGCCGCATGGGCGGTGGCGTCAGCGCTTCGTGTACTGGGGGGCCTTGCGGGCGCGCTTGAGACCGTACTTCTTGCGCTCCTTCATCCGCGGATCGCGGGTCAGGAGGCCGGCCTGGCGGAGCGGCAACCGGAACGCGTCGGCGTCGATCTCGAGGAGGGCGCGGGCGATGCCGTGGCGGATTGCGCCGGCCTGGCCGGTCACGCCGCCGCCCTCGACCTTGACCATCGCGTTGAACCGGCCCTCGGTGCCGGTGACGCGGAATGGCATCCGGATCTCGGCCTCGTTGACCGCGTTGCCGAAGTGCTCCTCGAGCGAGCGGCCGTTGACCACGATCGCGCCCTCGCCGGGCAGCAGCCGGACGCGGGCGACCGCCGTCTTGCGCCGGCCGGTCCCGGACGTGAATGCGGGAACCATCGTCATCGTCGAACCCTCCTCAGGCGAGCGGCTCAGGCCGCTGGGCCTGATGCGGGTGGTCGGAGCCGGCGTAGACCTTCAGCTTCCGAAGCTGCTGGGCACCGAGCCTCGTGTGCGGAAGCATGCCCTTGATCGCCCGCCGGACGACCTCCTCGGGTCGCCGCTCGAGCAGCTTGCCGAGGCTCTCGGACTTGAGGCCCTGGGGATAGCCCGAATGCCGGACGTAGGCCTTCGAGTCGAGCTTGTCGCGGCTCACCGCGATCTTCGCGGCGTTGAGCACGATCACGTGATCGCCCGTGTCGAGGTTGGGGGTATAGGCGGGCCGATGCTTGCCTTCGAGGACGCGCGCGACGCGCGACGCGAGCCGGCCGAGCGTCTCGCCGGAAGCGTCCACGACGTACCAGCGCCGCTCGATCTCGCCCGCTCCGGGTGTATACGTCTTCGCGTTCATCGTTCCTCGTCTGCTCCATCGTCCGCCACCGGCCCGGGCCCGGTCATCCGACCGAGCACGACGCGCCGGAGGCAGAGCCCTCGCGCCGGGGCCATCGCCCCGTCGAGGGCCGGCTGTCGCGCCGCGAGCAGGCTCGCGACGCCGTCGGCGTCGAGTCCTCCGCGACCGACCTCCAGGAGGACGGCCACGATCCGTCGGACCATCCCCCGGAGGAAGGCGTCCGCCCGGACGTCGATCGTCACGAGCGGGCCGGTCCTCCTGACCCGGACCGAGTGCACGGTCCGGACCGGGTTCCTGTCCGCTGCCCCGAAGGCGGAGAAGTCGTGCCGGCCCTCGAGGACCGACCCGGCCCGCGCCATCGCGGCGGTATCCAGCGGGACCCGCACCCCGAGCACGTAGCGCTCGCGGAGCGGGCTGCGCGGCCCGGTACAGACGGTGTAGCGGTACTCCCGATAACTCGCCGCATAGCGGGGATGGAACCGAGCGGCCGCCCGTCGCACGCCGCGAACCGCGACGTCCGGCGGCAGCAGGCCGTTCAGTGCCCGTTCGAGCTCCGACGGTCCGAGCCGACCGGCGTAGGTGAAGGCGATCACCTGCGCCTCGGCGTGGACCCCGGCGTCCGTCCGACCCGCTCCGTCGACCGGCGATCGCTCGCCGCCCGACAGGCGCGCCAGCGCGGCCTCGAGCGTCCCCTGGACCGTCCGGGCGTTCGGCTGAAGCTGAAACCCGGCGAAGTCCGTTCCGTCATATTCGACCCGAGCGCGATAGCGTCGGGCGGCACCCTCTCGGGCACCTCTTCTGCACCTCGCGGCTCCGCCGGCCGATCCCCGCGTTGGCCCGTCCGCCCCTGGCGCACAACCCCGGGCCGATGGCGTCGCAGGGGCTCCGCCTCGGACCTCGGTGAATGATTGCTCACCCACCGTTCTGGATGCCTGCTCAGGTACTCCGGGCCGCCTTGGGCTCGTCTCGGCGAAGGCGCGATCTCACTCCTGAAGGTTCCGAGCTAGACCAGTTCGAGCTGGACGATTTCGGCCGCGTCGCCGGCTCGCTGGCCGAGCCGCACGATCCGGGTGTAGCCGGACGGTCGGTCGGCGTACTTCGGGCCGATCTCGTCGAACAGCTTCTTGACGACGAGCGGCTCGTTCGGGAACTCGGCGACGACCGCCCGTCGAGCGGTGAGGTCGCCGCGTTTCGCGAGCGTGATCATCCGCTCGACGCGGCCGCGGACCTCCTTCGCCTTCGCCTCGGTCGTCCGGATCTTCTCGTAGCGAAGGACGGCCACCGTCAGGTTCCGGTAGAGCGCGAGGCGGGGGCCGGTCTTGCGGCTCAGCTTGCGGCCGTCGACCTGGTGCGGCACGGATCAGGCCTCCTCGTCGCCGGGCTCGTCGTCGAGCGGCAGCTCGCCGTCGACCTCGCCGCCGTCGTCCTCGGTCTCGGGCAGGAGGAACCCACGCATCCGGAGCCGCTCCTTCATCTCGTCGAGCGACTTCTTGCCGAAGTTGCGCATCCGGAGCAGGTCGTCGTCCTTGAGCTGGAGGAGCTGGCCGACCTTGACGATGTTGTTCCGCTTGAGCGAGTTGTAGGCCCGCATCGGCAGGTCGAGCTCCTCGATCGGCATGTCCAGCATGTTCGGCGGGAGCTGCGGAACGCCGGCCGTGCCACGCTCGACGGGCGCAGCGGCCATCCCGATCGTGACGAACGGCTGGAACTGCTCGACGAGGATCCGGGCCGACCGCGACAGCGCCTCCTCGGGGCCGACGGTTCCGTCGGTCTCGATCTCGATCGTCAGCTTGTCGAAGTTCGTCATCTGGCCGACGCGCATGCTCTCGACCCAGTAGTTGACCTTCCGGACCGGCGTGAAGATCGCGTCGATCGCGATCACGCCGATGGGCAGGGCCTCCGACCGCTCGGGTCCGAGGTAGCCGACACCGCGCTCGACGGTCAGGTCCATCTCGACCGTGACGTCGTCCGAGTCGATCGTCATCAAGGCGAGCTCGGGGTTGATGACCTCGACGTCGGCCGACTCGGCGATGTCGGCCGCCGTGACCGGGCCCGCGCCCGACTTGAGCAGCCGGAGCTGGACGGGGTGCGAGGCGAAGCTCTTGAGCCGAAGCTTCTTGACGTTGAGCACGATCTGCGTGACGTCCTCCTTGACGCCGGGGATCGTGCTGAACTCCTGGTAGACGTCGCGGATCTGGATCGAGGTGACCGCGGCGCCCTCGAGCGAGCTCAGCAGCACCCGCCGAAGGGCATTGCCGAGAGTGACGCCGTAGCCGGCCTGGAGCGGCCCCGCCTCGTACTTGGCGTAGGTTCCGACTTCCTCGACGGGCTCGATCTGCGGGGTTTCGAGTTCGATCATGGTGTGGGGGCTACCTCGAGTAGTACTCGACCACGAGCTGCTCGTTCAGGTCGAGCGGCATCTGGTCGCGGCGCGGCTGCTCGCCGATCGTGCCGGCGAGCTTCGCCGGATCGACCGACAGCCATTCCGGCGCCTGGTGCGAGCGGAGAGTCTCCTTCGCCGTCTTGAACGGCTCGCGCGACTGGCGCGAGGCTCGGACGGCGATCGTGTCGCCGGGCTTCAGCTGGTGGGACGGGATGTTCGTCGCGCGGCCGTTGACCTCGAAGTGGCCGTGCGACACGAGCTGGCGAGCCTGGGGTCGCGAGCTCGCGAAGCCCATCCGGTAGACGACGTTGTCGAGCCGGAGCTCGAGCAGCCGGAGGAGGTTCTCGCCGGTCACGCCCGGTCGGCCCTCGGCCGCCTCGAAGTAGTTCTTGAACTGCTTCTCGAGGACCGAGTAGACGCGGCGGACCTTCTGCTTCTCCCGCAGCTGGAGCCCGAAGTCGCCGACCTTGCGGCGGCGGACACCGTGCTGTCCCGGCGGGGACGGCCGGCGCTCGAAGGAGCACTTCTTGGTGTAGCAGCGGGTGCCCTTGAGGAAGAGCTTCGCGCCCTCCCGGCGGCAGAGCCGGCAGACGGATTCGGTGTAGCGTGCCATCGCTTCTCTCTCGACTCCCGGCTCAGACCCGGCGCCGTTTCGGCGGCCGGCAGCCGTTGTGCGGGATCGGCGTCACGTCGGTGATCGCGCTCACCTCGAGGCCCGCGGCCTGGAGGGAGCGGATGGCCTGCTCGCGCCCGGCGCCCGGGCCCTTCACGTAGACCTCGACCTGGCGCATGCCGTTCTCCATCGCCTTGCGAGCGGCGGCCTCGGCCGACAGGGCCGCGGCGTACGGCGTGCTCTTGCGGGAGCCTTTGAAGCCGGCGACGCCGGCCGATCCCCAGCTGATCACGTTCCCGCCGGGATCCGTGATCGTGATGATCGTGTTGTTGAACGACGCCTGGATGTGGACGTGCCCGCTGGGCACGTTCTTTCGTTCCCGGCGCCGCTGCTTGGTCGCCCGCTTGCGCTCCGCCACGTGCTCTCGATCCCCTTACTTGGTCGCCTTGCGCCGGCTGCCGACGGTCCGCTTGGGACCACGCCGCTGGCGGGCGTTCGTCTTCGTTCGCTGCCCGCGGAGGGGCAGGTTGCGCCGGTGGCGCATGCCCCGGTACGAGCCGATCTCGATGAGCCGCTTGACGTTGAGCGCCACCTCGCGGCGGAGGTCGCCCTCGACCTTGTAGCGGCGGTCGATGAGCTCGCGGAGCCGGTTGACCTGCTCCTCCGTCAGGTCACGGACGCGCGTGTCCGGGTTGATGTTCGTCTGGGCCAGGATCTTCTGGCTCGTCGGCAAGCCGAGTCCGAAGATGTACGTGAGAGCGATCTCGACGCGCTTCTCGCGCGGGATGTCGACGCCGGCGATCCGTGCCACTCGTTCCTACCCCTGCCGCTGCTTGTGCTTCGGGTTCGTGCAGATGACCATCACGGTGCCGTGGCGGCGGATGATCTTGCAGTTGTCGCAACGCGCCTTGACCGACGCTCTGACCTTCACGGGATACCTGACCAGACTGCGCGGCTACTTGAGCCGATAGGTGATGCGACCGCGCGAGAGGTCGTACGGGGAGAGCTCGACCCGGACGCGGTCGCCGGGCAGGATCCGGATGAAGTTCATCCGGAGCTTGCCGCTGATGTGGGCGAGAACGCGGTGACCGGTCTCCAGCTCGACTGCGAACATCGTGTTGGGTAGCGGCTCGATGACCGTCCCTTCCACCTCGATCGCGTCTCGCTTAGCCACAGGCCTCCGCAATCCCTTCGTGCATGACGAGTGCCGGCCCGAAGGCCGACACACGAACGGGTAGCGTATCAAACGTCGGCATCGCGATCAACCTCGGCGCCTCCGACGCGTCGTGAGAATCTCGGGAAACCTCGGACCGAGCGCCCGCGCGAGCTCAGCTCGGTCCTCGGTGCGGTTGTCGCGGATGCGTGTCTCCCCTGCCATCGTCGTCAGACCGTCGTCAGGATCTCGGGTCCCGTGGCCGTTACGGCGATGGTGTGCTCGAAATGGGCCGCCAGGCTGTGGTCACGGGTCGCGACCGTCCAGCCGTCGGGCCGCGTCTCCACCTCGTGCGAGCCGAGCGTGAACATCGGCTCGATCGCCAGGCACAGCCCGGGCTCGATGCGGAGGCCTCGGCTTCCGGAGCGGAAGTTCGGGACCTGCGGGTCCTGGTGCATCGCCGTCCCGATCCCGTGTCCGACGTACTGTCGAACGATCCCGAAACCGGCGTCGTCCGCGATCGCCTCCACCGCGGCGGAGATGTCGCCGATCCAGGCGCCCGGACGGGCCGCGCCGATCCCCGCCATCAGCGCGAGGCGGGTGGCCTCGACGAGGCGTCGCGCGTCGGTCGGCGCGTCGCCGACGATGAACGTCCGGGCCGCGTCGCCGTGCCAGCCGTCGACGATCGCGCCGGCGTCGACGGACACGAGCTCGCCCTCCTTGATCACGCGACCGTCAGGAATCCCGTGGACGACCTCGTCGTCGATCGAGATGCAGAGGCTGGCGGGAAAGGCGTGCGGCCCCTTGCCGTAGCGGCCGCCGCCGAGATAGCCCTTGAACGACGGCACGCCGCCGCTCGCCCGAATGTGCCGCTCGGCGAGACGGTCGAGCTCTGCCGTGGTGACGCCCGGCCGAAGCGTGGACTCGACGAGGGCGAGGACCTCCGCGACGAGCCTTCCCGCGCGCCGCATCTTCTCGATCTCGGCGGGCGATTTTCGGGTGACCATCGATCAGCCCGCGTCGGCCGCGATCGGGTCGTCGATCGCCCGGAGGACGGCTTCGGTCACATCATCGATCGGCTGGAGCCCATCGACCGCCCGCAGCATCCCTGCGGTGCGGTAGTGGGCGACGACGTCCTCGAGCGGCGCGAGCTGCTGGGCAAGCCGGGCTCGAACGGTCGCCTCGTCGTCGTCGGCGCGCTGGACCAGCGCCGACCCGTCGAGGTCGCAAACACCGGCGAGCCGCGGCGGGTTCGAGGCGAGGTTGTAGACGTGGCCGTTCGCCTCGCAGATGCGGCGACCGGCCGCCCGCCGGACGAGCTCCT
>DASXWX010000373.1:0-5595 GCA_036503395.1 Candidatus Limnocylindrales bacterium | reverse complement strand
CACCGATGATTCGGTCGCGAACGGTCGCATCACCGGGGCGACCGTCAGCTGGTCCAGGGATCGCCGGTTCGAATCCGCGGCAGCAGCCGCGGTCGATCCGACGGGACGGGAGATCGCGGTCCTCGGGCGGCGCGAGCTGGCGTCGACGCAGCCACTTCGGATCCAGATCGGCGCTGTGCGCGGCGGCCCTGTCCGCTCGGTCGTCGTGGCGGCACTCCACGCCAATGGGCCGCCGGTCTGGGTCGCGGGCGGCCACGTCGTCCTGCGGGCGCTGACCGACGCCGGCGGCGATCGTTTCGTCGTCGTCGACCCGAAGACCGGCCACAGTGAGCTGGTCCGCCTCGATGCGATCGATCTCTTCGCATCGGGCGACGGTGGCACCGTCGGGATCGTCGATGACGACGGAATCCGGGTCGTTGCCGCCGGCGACGTCGAGAGCGGCGCTCCGGGGACGCGCCTCCGCCTCGGCGCCTCAGCCGACGGACTTCACGTCGCAACCGCCGCGCTCGACGCACAAGGACAGCGAATCGCGTTCGTGCTCGAGGACGACGATCAGCGACCGATCGCGATCCGGGTGGCAGCCGCGAGCAGCGGCTGGGCGGCGATGCAGCAGATCGCGGTGCCGAGGGGCGCGAGACTGGTTCGGCTCGCGTGGAGTGGCTGAGCCGCGGGGGGGTCGACCCCGGCGACGGTCAGGCGCCGACGGTCGCGGGCTCGCTCGCGGATTCAGTCTGCGGCGCCGCGAAGATCGAGACCTGGGCCTCCTCGGGGAGCATCACGCCCATGATCTTCTGGATCGCGAGGAGGTGGACGCACGCACCCCAGCTGTCGAAGTAATGGCAGGTGCAGTGCCACTGACCGGCGTCGAGGCTCACGTGGTGGGTGTCGTTGTCGCCACGGAACGTGAGAGCGAGACGATCGATCGTGATCCGATCGAGCTCGCGCGCGTAGCGGTTTGCCTTCTCGACCTTGCCGATCAGCGAGCTGTGCATCGCGGCCGAACCTCCGTCGCCCCGAGGGGCGTCCGTTGCGTGCCGCCGTCCGGTCGCTCTCGATCGACCGGTGGTGGCGGTCGTCTGACTCGAAGCCTACACCGCGGGTCGGGCGAGGTCACCCCGCATTTCGGCCCATCGTCAGGGAGCGGACGTTCCCTCGCGGCCGTAGTCGTCCTCGACGCGGATCACGTCGTCGAGCTCGGGTCCGGAGACCTCGATGAGCTGCGTCCACTCGAGGGCCTCGAATCGATGGCGTCGGCCGACGGGGACGCGCCTGCTCTCGCCGGGCCCGAGGTCGAGCTCGAGCATGGTGCCGTCGGCGGCCTCGAGGTGGAGCCGGAGGCGACCAGACAGGACGTACACCGCCTCGTCCTTCGCCTCGTGGTACTGGAGCGAGAGGCGCTTGCCGGCCTCGATCGTGATGACCTTGCCGGCGTACTGGTCGGTCCAGACCCAGATCCGCTCCTCGCCCCAGGGCTTGGGGACGCGGGTCTGGTCGCCGCCCTCGTCGGCCGCCGCGAGCTGTCGCCGCTCGCCGGTCTCGCTCACGCCGCGCGAACCAGCCGTTCGCCGGCCTCGACGAGCGCGTCGCGGGCCGCGGGCGTAACGGCTTCGGTGTAGACGCGAACGAGGGGTTCCGTTCCGCTCGCCCGGACGAGCAGCCACGAGCCGTCGGCCGTGAAGAACTTGAAGCCGTCGGCGGTCGACAGTCCGACGGTCCGGGCGATCGGCTCGCCGGCGACTTCCGTCGGGGGCGAGGCCGCCAATCCGCCGAGCAGCCGCTCCTTGAGCGGCCCGTACGCGCTGCGCTCGACGTGGACGTCGATCCGGCGATAGAACGACGGCCCGGCGATCTCGTGGAAGTACTCGACGGCACGGGACACCGGCCAGCGCCCGGCCGCCCGCTCCCGGAGGAACAGGTCGAGCAGGAGCAGGTCGGCGTAGATGCCGTCGCGCTCGGGCAAGTGCATCCGGAAGCCGTAGCCGCCCGACTCCTCGGCCCCGAGCATCGCCCCGTGCTCGATCATCGCCGGCCCGATGTACTTGAAGCCAACGGGCGTCTCGACGACCTCGATCCCGTAGCGCTCGCCGAGCCGGTCCGCCGCGGAGGTGTTGTTGACGCTCACGACGACCGGCTCGCGCAGCCCCCGGTGCTCCGCGAGGTAGTACATGAGCAGCCCGGTCACCTCGAGCTGGTGGAGGAACGTGCCCCGCTCGTCGGCCGCGCCCGCGCGGTCCGCGTCGCCGTCGAGGAGGAGCCCCAGGTCGAAATGGCCATCGGCGAGGATCCCGAGCGCTTCGTCGACGTTCGGCCGGATCGGCTCGGGGTTCACGCCCCCGAACCACGGGTTGCGCTCGGAGTGGATCTCGGTCACCCGGATCCGGCCCCCGCCGAGCAGCCGCGGCAGCCAGCCGGCGCCGGCGCCATAGAGCGGCTCGACGAGGACGGACACGTCCGCCTCTCGCAGCGCGTCGAGGTCCACCGTCCGCCGGACGTAGGCCTCGTAGCCGTCGTACGGGTCGTAGCGCTCGACCAGCCCCGCGGCCTCGGCCTGGTCGAACGGCCGCCGCTCGATCGCGACCCCGCCGTTCGCCGCCAGCCGTCGCTCGATGACCGCGAGCATCTCGGGCCCGGCCGCCGCCCCCGTGGGCGCCTTGACCTTGAAGCCGTTGTCGGTCCAGGGATTGTGCGAGGCGGTGATGACGATCCCGGCCGCGGCTCCGCGCGCCACCACCTCGTACGACGACATCTGGGTCGGGACGGCGTGGTCGGCGAACGCGATCGGGATGTCGCGGGCGAGAAGCACCTCGGCGGCCGCCCGGGCGAAGTGCTCGGACGCGAAGCGCCGGTCGTACGCGATCACCACGCCCTTCGCCGCCTCCCCGCGGGCGGCAACGTACTCCGCTACGCCATCGGCGCAGCGGCGGACGTTGTCGAACGTGAACTCGTCGGCGATCCGGGCCCGCCAGCCGTCCGTCCCGAACGCGATCGCGGTCGGCGTTCCCGGTGCCGGCGCGACCTCCCGCATCGGTGTGGTCGTCATGCGGGGACCATCTCGCCGTTCACGCGGCGGACGAGCGCCTCGACGGCCGGTTGGACGTCGGCGGCGACGCCGCTCAGGATCGCGCTCGGGCCGCTCGCGTCGAGCACGGTCGAGCCGCCGGTCCCCCGAGCGCCGGCCTCCTCCACGACGAGCCGCCCGGCCGCCCGCCGCACGACGAGATCCCCGTCGGCGAGCGTCGTCTGCTCGCCCGTGCCCACGACCCGGCCGGTCGCGCGCGGCGCGCCGAGTGCATCGAGCAGTGCGGTCCACGAGCCGAGATCGCTCCAG
Organism: Candidatus Limnocylindrales bacterium; assembly: GCA_036503395.1. GTDB lineage: Bacteria > Chloroflexota > Limnocylindria > Limnocylindrales > CSP1-4 > DASSHA01. The sequence continues at coordinate 2,267 of DASXWX010000373.1, read as the reverse complement.
CCGGCATCGAGCCGGGCCATCACAACCCGGCCGTCGCTCGCGGCGCCCTCCATGACCGCCCGGTCGATCGACACGCCGTTCATCCGGTCGTAGGCGCCCTCGAGCGCGATGTCGTGGCCGACCGCCGGCTCGAGCAGCGTCAGCAGCGGGGTGTACTTCTCGAGCACGGCTCGGATCGCCCCGCGTCGCCACACGAACATCCCGGCGTTCCAGGCGACACCCTCGACGCCGAGCAGCTCCCGCGCACGCGCCTCGCTCGGCTTCTCCTCGAAGCCCTGGAGCGGGTACGCCCGGAACTTCCCGCTTCGGATGGAGCGGTCGAGGTTCGGGCGAAGGTAGCCGAACTCGGTCGCCGGCCCGGTCGGGCGCACACCGAGCGTCACGAGCGGGTCCTCGATGTCGAACGCGCCGCCGGCGAGGCGGTCGACCGCGGCCGACAGGACGTCCCGGAAGGCCGCTTCGTCCTCGATCCAGTGGTCCGCGGGCAGCACGACCATGACGTCGTCCTCGGGCTGGTCGATCGCCGCCGTGGCGAGCGCGATCGCCGCGGCGGTGTTGCGGCCCATCGGCTCGGGCACGACCCGGACGTCGGGCAGCTGGGCGCGGACGAGGGGCGTGTAGCGGCGGGCGGCGACGACGCGAACGTCCTCCGGATCGACGAGCGGCGCAAGCCGCGAGACCGTCCGCTGGAGGAGCGTCTCGTCGCCGAGCAGGGGCAGGAACGGCTTCGGCCGCTCGGGGGTCGAGAGCGGCCAGAGTCGGGTCCCGCCACCGCCGGCCAGGACGACGACATACATGCGGCCCGATTGTAGGGGCGGGCGGCCGGCCCGCGTGGTTACGGCGTCGGCAGCAGGTCGGTCGAGATGAGCTGGTCGGCCGACACCGGGTTCGGAACGAGACCGCCCGGCAGCTTCGACATGAACTCGATCGATCGGGTCCACGCGTCCGTGTCGATCGCGCCCGTTCCATGGGCCTTCGTGTAGTCGCTCGACCAGGCGGCGATCGTCGCGTCGAGGATGGCGGCCTGCGCGTCGCGGTTCTTCCCGAGGTCCGGCACCGCGGCGATCGAGGCATCGAGGCCGGCCGACGGGTCCCTGGCGATCTCGTCCTGGGCGCGGAGCGTCGCCGCCACGAAGGCCTTCAGGGCGTCCTTCTTCGCGTCGAGCGTCTTCTGGCCGACGATCAGGCCGTTGCCGGGCAGGGGCACGATGTCGTCGACGGTCAGCAGCGTGGTGTCGATCCCCTGCTGCTTCAGCAGGATCGGCTCGTTGTTGAGGAACCCGGTCGCCGCGTCGACCTGGCCGCGGGCGACGGCGGTCGCCTGGGTGAAGTCCGGGTACTCCTGGATCGTGACGTCGGAGGTCGTCAGGTTCGCCTTCGAGAGGAGCGCCTGGAGCATGATCCAGCTGCTGCCGTACTGGCCCGGCGTCCCGATCCGCTTGCCCTTCAGGTCGGCCGGTCCGGCGATCCCGCTCGACGCCTTGGCGAAGACGATGTTTGGAAACTTCGCGTAGATCGTGGCGACGTACCGAACGGGGATGCCCTGGCTCACGGCCGGGATGAGGCTCGTGCCGTCGGACAGGCCGATGTCGACGTTGCCCTGACCGACGAGCGTGATCAGCTGGGGATCGATCTGGTTCTGGAAGGTCACCTCGAGGCCCGCGTCCCGGTAGTAGCCGGCCTGCTGGGCCCGATAGAACTGGGCGAACTGGACGCTCGGGATGTAGCCGAGGCCGACGGTCAGCTTCGTCAGCGCGGCCGGGGGTGAGGACGAGGGCGGGAAGGAGGGCGACGAGCCCCCGCCGCCGGCGCACCCGGTCGCCAGAAGCCCGAACACGACAAACGCGACAGAGACGACACGAAAGCGCACGAAAACCTCCACCGAATCAGCCTCGCTCCCCGACGAGGCGCCGCTCCACGAGGACGACCGCGCCGTAGAGCGCGATCCCGAGGAGCGCGATCGTCGCGAGCGTCGCGAACATGAGGGGCACGTCGAACAGCGAGCGCTGGGCGATGAGGATGAGCGAGCCGAGTCCCTTGTCGGGCCCGGCCCACTCGGCCACGATCGCGCCGACGACGGCGAGCGTGACGCCGACCCGGATCCCGCCGAGGACCGCCGGCAGCGCGGCCGGCAGCTCGATCGTCGCGAATCGCTGGCGGCCGTTCGCCCGGAGGCTGGCGGCGAGCTCGAGGAGCCGGCGATCGACCGAACGGAACCCGACCATCGTCGAGACGGCGACCGGGAAGAAGACGATGAGCGCGCAGAT
>DASXWX010000372.1:0-8594 GCA_036503395.1 Candidatus Limnocylindrales bacterium | reverse complement strand
AGTCCGCGCTCCCACGATTCGAGCAGGCCGACGTCCGCGCGATCCTGCGCGCACTGCGGCGATCCGCGCGCGAGTCGCTGGACGGGCCGCGGCTGGCGACGACGGCGAAGCGCTCTCGCCGCCGGACCGATGCCATCGTGGCCCGGCTCGTCGACCTCGGCGCCGCGCGTCAGGGCGTCGACGGCGGCGTCACGCTCGCCGACGACCGCGCCGACGCCGCGGATGATCCTGTCGAGGACCTCGCGTTTCGGGCGGTCGAGCTCCAGGACCGGCGTCGGCGTGTCGATCGAACGCGCGTCGACATGGTCCGCGCCTACGCCGAGGCCTCCGGCTGCCGGCGGCGCGTCCTCCTCAACTATTTCGGGGAGCTGCTCGACGAGCCGTGCGGCAACTGCGACCGGTGCCGGGCGGGTGCCGGCGTGCGGAAGCCCGAGGAGACGGCGGCGGCGTTCGCGCTCAACGACCGGGTCGTTCACCGAACGTTCGGTCCGGGGATGGTCGCCGGCCTCGAGGGCGACCGGCTGACCGTTCTTTTCGACGACTCTGGGTACCGGACCCTGGACGTGGCGGCGGTCGCCGAGGAGGGTCTCCTCGCGCCAGATCGCTGACCGGCGCGACGCCGCAAGTCGCGACCGCAAGACGGACACCGTCCTGCAATGCCCATGCAACGAACGCGAAACGAAACGAAACCCTCCGGACACCCGCGCGAAACGCGACTCGACAACGCTTCCTGACACCACAGGAGGCTCGCGATGTCGGACGTTGACGAGGCGCTGCTCACCATCCTCGAGGACCTCGTCGCGACGATCGAGCTGCGAGACGCCGCCGATCCCGACGTGCCTCGCTGGGAGGCCGAGGCTCGCGTGCGTCGGCTCGAGGGTGAGCTCGTGAACCGGTTCAAGCGAGCCGAGTCGCCGGTTGGTCACGCGCCCGAGGTCGTGCTGGCCGGCGTCTTCTGAGGTCAGCGCCAAAATTTTGTGAGGTGCTCGGCAAGGGCTCTGCCCTGGGAATAGCCGGTCCGAGCAGCGTCCGGGCGGAGCGACGCATCCATCGCATTCGCGCCGAACAGGTCCTCGGACGCTGCGTCCGGAACGATCGTTTCGACACTGCTGCCGGCCGCGCGGAGCGCAGCGACCTGGGCCCCGAGATGCACGCCCCACGCCAGCGGCGCCAGCGTCCTGCCGCCGAACGGTGCGAGCACTAGGACGCGCCGATATCCGGCCGCCAGGTCGGCATTCTCGGCGTTGGATCGGTAGCCGCCATCGATGTACTGACCGTCCCCGATCCTGTAGGCGAACCCACTGGCACAGCTGGCGGCCACGGCGTCGACCAGGTCGACCCCGCTGTGGCGGTCGAACAAGACGGGCTCACCCGTCTGCGCGTTGACCGCCGTGATGAGCAGCGTTCGCTCAGGCCAGCTCTGACTCGGCAGCCGCGCGGCGACCGTGGCGCGCCACTGTCGTTGCGCGGAACCGTCTCGCGCCGCATCGATCTCGAGCGCGGACGCTCCGAATCTGCGGCGCATGTCAGTCGGATCCTTCGCCGAAGCGATGATCCTCCTCGCCCGCTCCAGGTGGTGGCCGACGGCCCGGTTCGGAACGCGCGCTCGGTGGGATCCGACGGGAACGGCCGGCTGTCGGGGGCCAGCGGCAAGTACGCCGGCAAGCAGCTCGGTCGGGGCCGCGCCGGCGATCTGGGCCGCGGCGGTCGAGCCGGCCGATGTCCCGACGGTGAGGTCGCCGCTCGTCACATCGAGCCCGGCATCGAAGAGACCGGCGATGACGCCGATCAGCCAGGCGTTGCCGGTCGATCCGCCGCCGCCGAGGATCAACGCCCGCTCGCCCGGAGCGCCCAACCGCTGTGTCGCGTCGATCTGTGGCTGATCATGGTGGGACGTCGGCGGGTCAGAGGCCGTCGCCGACGTCACGCGCTGAGTCGAGGAAGGTGTCGTGCTCATGGGAGTCGCCTTTCGCCAAATGGCCTGGCGGGCGCTCCCGGTGACGACTACCTCAGTCGCGCGATCGTGGACTGCAGCGGAGCACCCATTGCGAATGCGGCATTCATGGGTCTCACCTCCTCCCGCCTACGGTCACGATCGCCGAGACGCTAGCACAGACGCGGGCCCGATTCGCCGCTGGGACCCGCGCACGAGCAGACGCCTCACCGGGCGAGCGTCGTCCAGGTGTCGTCGCGTGGGCAGCGCCTATACTCGCCCCCACGCCGACATAGCTCAGCGGTAGAGCAGCTGTTTCGTAAACAGCAGGTCCTCGGTTCAAATCCGAGTGTCGGCTCCACTCCCCCCTCCCGTTCCCAGGGCCCGAATCCATGTCCCTCGCTCGCGTCCACTTCTTCTCCGTCTCGCTCGACGGCTTCGGTACGGGCGAGGGGCTGACGCGCGAGGCACCGTTCGGCCACGCCGGCGAGCGGCTGCACGAGTGGATGTTCGTGACCCGGTCCTGGCACGAACGGGTCGGCGAGCCCGGCGGCAGCGAAGGAATCGACGACGCGCTCGCCCGCCTGCACGATCCGGGGATCGGAGCCGAGATCATGGGCGCCGGCAAATTCGGGTATCCGGGCTGGCACGACGACCCCGAGTGGAAGGGCTGGTGGGGGGAGGACCCGCCGTTCCACACCCCGGTCTTCGTCCTGACCCACCACGTCCGCCCACCGCTCGAGATGGAGGGCGGGACGACCTTCCACTTCGTGGACGCGCCGCCGGCCGAGGCGCTCGCGGCGGCTCGCGAGGCCGCGAAGGGTCAGGACGTGCGAATCGGCGGCGGGGTGACCATGCTCCGCGAGTTCCTCGCGGAGCGGCTCATCGATCACATGCACATCGTGGTGGTCCCGATCGTGCTCGGCCGCGGCGTCCGCCTCTGGGATGGCCTGGAGGGCCTGGAGCAGGACTACGCGATCGAGTCGACTTCGTCGGCGAGCGGCGTCGTCCACCTGACCTTCGCGCGGAAACGCGACTGAACCATCATCGCGACGCAGCGTTCCGCGACGCTCGATCCATCTCGACACAGCGCGCGTTCCAGGGACCCTGTCCGTAGATCTTCTCGACCCGAACCCGGAAGGTCCAACCGCGCGGCATGTCCCGCCTCGGATATTCCGCCCCCGGGCCGATGTACCACTGGGCGAGGTGGTCCATCACCTCGAGCGCGCCGCCGTCGACCACCGTCGCGCGTCCCTCGATCACGAGATACGGCCACAGGGCGGCGCCGTCGTACTCCTTGGCCTCGAACGAGATCGTCACCCGCGGGTCGCGCCGAAGGCGGCCCGCCCGGCGGGCGTCGAAGAACGAGGCGAAGACCAGCTCGTCGCCGTCGAAGCCCGCCCACGTCACGTTGACGTGCGGCTCACCATCACGGGTCATCGTCACGACGTGTGCCCAGAGGCCTCCCGCGAGGAACGCCCGCGCGCTGTCCGGGATGGTTGCCATGGCAACCGATGCTAGCCTCAACCGCCGCTTCGCACGGCGGGCGCGACATGGAGCATCGATGAGTTCACCGTGGATCGCAGGTCTACCGAGATGATGCGCAGCTTTCACCTGCTGGTCGGGAACACCCTCGTCGCCAGCGTCACCAACAACTTCGTCTGGTTCGCCCTGACGTTCTGGGCCTACCTCGAGACCCGGTCCGTGCTCGCCACGGCGATCGTCGGTGGTGGGTACATGCTCCTCGTTGCGGTCTCCGGGACCGTCTTCGGCACGTATGTCGATCGCCACCGACGCGCAACGTCGATGCTCCTCTCGAGCGCCGTCTCCCTGGTCACGTTCGCGCTCGCGGGGCTCGTCTACGCCGTGTCGCCGGCGGCGGCGTTCCGAGACGTGACCCAACCGCCGTTCTGGGCCCTCGTGATCCTCGTCCTGGCCGGGGCGATCGCCGGCAACCTGCGGACGGTCGCCCTGTCGACGACCGTCACCCTGCTCGTCCCCGAGGACCGTCGCGACCGTGCCAACGGCCTCGTGGGCACGGTGAACGGCGTCGCATTCGCGATCACGTCCGTCTTCAGCGGCCTCGCGATCGGCCTGCTCGGCATGGGCCCGTCGCTGCTCATCGCGGTCCTTGTCACGGCCGTCGTGCTTTTGCACTTGCGCACGATCCACATTCGGGAGGCGCCACCCAGGCCGGCCGACGACGCGCCGCGGGTGATCGACCTCGCCGGGGCGATCGAGGCGGTGAAGGTCGTCCCTGGCCTGCTCGCGATCCTCCTCTTCTCGACCTTCAACAACTTCCTCGGCGGCGTGTTCATGTCGCTGATGGACCCCTATGGGCTCACGCTCATGTCGGTCGAGGCGTGGGGCTTCCTGATCGCGTTCACGAGTGTCGGCTTCATCGTCGGCGGCCTCCTGGTGGCGCGGCGCGGGCTGGGACGGAATCCCGTCCGGACCCTGCTGCTGGCGAACGTGGTGATGTGGCTGATCACGATCGCCTTCCCGATCCGCTCGGAGATCCTGCCGCTGGCGATCGGCTTCTTCGTCTACCTCACGCTCGTGCCGATCGCCGAGGCCGCCGAGCAGACCACGATCCAGCGGGTCGTCCCCTTCCGCGAACAGGGTCGCGTCTTCGGCTTCGCGCAGAGCCTCGAGGCGGCGGCATCGCCGATCACCGCGTTCCTCATCGGCCCGGTCGCCCAGTTCTGGGTCATCCCATCGATGACCGACGGACCGCTCGCCGTGGCGGTCGGGGCCTGGTTCGGGACCGGTCCGGCCCGGGCGATGGCCCTGATCTTCATCGTCGCGGGCGTGCTGGGACTTGCGGTTACGCTCCTCGCGCTGTCGTCGCGGGCGTATGCCGAGCTCTCGGCGCGCTACCTCGCACTGCCGCCGGACGACGGCGAGGGTGCTGACCGGTCGATGGCGCCGGCCTGACCGCGGCCGCGACCCAACCGCCGGGTCTACTCGCCAGGACCCTCCGTCCCGGCCTCCTCGCGGCACTCCGCGCGTCGACGGTCAGTGCACATGGCGCGCCTCCGGCGCCGGACCGCCTTCCGGCACGGTCGACACCGGGCTTGGGTGGTAGCGGATCGAGAGCCAGGTTCTGCGTGCCCAGGCCAGGTCGTCGGACGTGATCGTCACGACGAGAACGCGGCCGTCGGCGGCCAGCAGGCCGGACAGGATCTTCGAGGCCCGCGCCGGCGGGATGGCATCGGCGATCACCGCGCTGCCGGGGAGTCCCGCCGGAAGCTCGTCGACCTGTTCGCCCTCGAGCGGCAGGCCGGCCGCGAGCTCGTCGAGGATCCGGTTCGCCGGAACCGGCGCGCCCTCGTCTGTCAGAACGACGCTGGTCAGCGAGATCGATCGACACTCGTCGTAACCGTGCCAGCCCGCGTCCGGGATCAGCGCCTCGTTGAACGTCGGTGGGACGTCGATTGACCAGGCCGGGAAGATCCGCGACCGGACGTCGATGGGGATCGGGGCGAGTCGAGCCATCGGCGCCACGGTAGTGATGGCCGCTTATCCAGGCCTCACCCGTCGCTTTGCGCGGGATTGTCCCGGGGCTCTCGGGCCCCGCCTGCCCCGCCGCGCACCGACCGGAGGAGATCCTCGAACGCGACGGGTTCGGCGAACGCGTCGCCGGGCACACGCGGACGCGGTCTCGCCATGGCCTCCGCGAGCTCACCTGCCGCCCGCTCGATCCGCTCCGTCAGGCCGGGGTCGGTGGCACCGGCGGCCGCCCCCCAGTCCTCGGCCGCCGCGAACACGGCCGTCGGAACGACCGCAGCGCCGAGATACGCGAAGAGGGGCCGAACGGCGTAGTCGAGCGCGAGCGAGTGCCGTTTCGTCCCGCCGGTCGCGGCGACGAGGACCGGCAACTCTGCGAGCGAGTCCCGCTCGAGGACGTCGTAGATCAGCTTGAACAGGCCGCTGTACGACGCGTTGAAGATCGGCGTCACCGCGATCAACCCGTCCGAGGCCAAGGTCGTCTCGACGACGCGCCGCAGCGGCGCGGGCGGGAATCCCGTGAGGAGGTTGTTCACGAGCTCCTGGCCGTGGCCGCGAAGCTCGATCGTTTCGGTCGCGGGGTCCATGCCCGAGTCACCAAGCGCTCGCGCGGTGGCGAGCGAAAGCCGATCGGCGAGGAGGCGGGTGGACGACGGCTGGCCGAGACCCGCGGAGACGACGACGAGGCGCCGGGCGATCGGTTCGTTCACCCTGTCGGCGCCGCTTCGCGGGAAGGCGCCGGCACGACGTCGGCCGGTCGTTCGGCAGCCGCCGCTCGCAGGCTCTCGTGCGTCGGGGCGTCCGGCACGCCCTGCGCGCGGCGGGCCGCAAACTCGCGGCGGAGGACGGGCACGACAAGCTCCGCGAGCATGTCGAGCTGCTCGAGGACGGCCTTCTGCGGCAAGCCCGCGTGGTCGACGAGGAAGAGCTGTCGCTGGTAGTCGCCGACGAACTCGCGGAAGCCGAGCGTCCGGTCGATCACCTGCTGCGGGCTGCCGACCGTCAGCGGGGTGTCGGCCATATAGTCCTCGAGCGAGGGGCCGCCCCCATAGACCGGCGCATGGTCGAAGTAGGGCCGGAACTCGCGGATCGCATCCTGGCTGTTCGGGCGCATGAAGATCTGGCCGCCGAGCCCGACGATCGCCTCCTCGGGTCGGCCGTGGCCGTAGTGCTCGAACCGTCGCCGGTACAGCTCGACCATCCGCTGAACGTGCTCCCTGGGCCAGAAGATGTTGTTGTGGAAGAAGCCGTCGCCGTAGTACGCGGCCTGCTCGGCGATCTGGGGGCTGCGGATCGATCCGTGCCAGACGAATGGCGGGATCCCGTCGAGCGGCCGCGGAACCGACGTGAAGCCGACGAGCGGGGTCCGGAACTTGCCCTCCCAGTCGACCACGTCCTCGCGCCAGAGGCGGTGGAGGAGCGCGTAGTTCTCGATTGCCAGCGCGATGCCGTTGCGGATGTCCTGGCCGAACCATGGGTAGACCGGACCGGTGTTGCCGCGTCCGAGCATGAGATCGAGCCGCCCGCCGGCGAGGTGCTGGAGGAGCGCGTACTCCTCGGCGAGGCGGACCGGATCGTTCGTCGTGATGAGCGTCGTCGCCGTCGAGAGGATGAGGCGCGACGTCCGCGCCGCGATGTTGCCGAGCAGCGTCGTCGGCGACGACGCGACGAACGGCGGGTTGTGGTGCTCACCGGTCGCGAAGACGTCGAGGCCGAGCTCCTCGGCGTGGACCGCGATCTGGACCATCGCGTCGATCCGCTCGTGCTCGGACACACGTCGACCGCTCGTCGGATCCGGTGTGATGTCGCTGACGCTGAAGATTCCGAGCTGCATCGCCTCCCCGCGTTCGACCGCAGCACGAGGCCGCGCTCACTCGCGCGGACGGTACACCGGACGTTCGGGCCGGTGAGCCGGGCGCCCGCGGTCAGGCCTCCCAGCGCACGGTCACCGGGCCCCGCGCGTCGGGGAGAGGCAGGGCCGCCGCCTCCGCCTCCACCGCCTCACGCTCGGCCGCAGACAGCGTCCGCCACGGCGCGATGGCGACCGCAGCCTCCGAGCGTCGCCACGTGCCAGCCACCTCTCCCCCCACGAGGACGGCGCCGGGCCAGACCCGCGGCGTCCAGAGCAACGCCCTGACGTCCGCCGCGGGAACGAGCAGCTCCCGGTCGCGGCCCCAGACGAGGTAGTACGTGTCGCCGCTCGGAAGGAGCCGAGCGGGCGCCGCGGGTCCCGGCCTCGACCTCAGGTCCGCTTCGTCCGAGGCGAGGATCCAGGCTTCGCCGAGCGGCGTCCGGACCGGTACGAGCGATGCCCGAAGCGCCTCGAACGTCGCGGGTCCCCGCGGCGCGCGAAGGCCGGCCCACTCCGCGAAGGCCTCCGGCGTCGCCGGGCCAAGGACATGGAGGTAGCGGCGGGCCAGCTCGAGGCGTGCTTCCCGCGGATCGACCGTCGGCGCCGGAACGGTCCAGATCAGCGGCCGCCGCGCGCCCTCCCAGCGGATGAGCACGGTTCCGGTCGGGGCCGCGTACCGGAGCGCGTTGGGATGGACGCCGATCGCATGCCCGGCGTCCGCGTACGACATCCGGCGGCCGTCGAGGAACGCGTGGAGCCGGCCCGCGAGGTCGAGCGCTCGCGCTCGCCCCGGCTCGTCCTCGGGAAAGCGGCCGAGGGTGAACGTCGGCAGATCCTCGCGGGCGACGACGTACACGCTGAAGCGCGGACCCCACGTCTGGACGAGCGGTTCGGCCTGCCATGCGGTCGGACCCGTCCCTTCGACGCGGGCGGCGATCGAGTGGAGGGCCGCTCTCGGCATGCTGTCGGGGAGGCCCGCCCAGGCCGCCTCCCGCAACGAGCTCGCGCCGTACGGCAGCCTCGCGTCGAGCGCGCCACGCCGACGCCGGAAGGCGAGCACCTGCTCGCGTCCGACCTCGAGCCGAGCCGTCGTCACGCGCGCCACCGTACCCGACGCCGTCTCCGCCGCGTCTAGGCCTCGAGACCGGCGATCCTCGCGCCGAGGAACGCCCGCTCGGCCGCGTTCGCGGTCAGCGCTCGCGCACGTTCGTAGGCGAGGCGGGCCTCGGATGTCCGACCGAGCCGGCGCAGCAGGTCCGCTCGCGCCGCATGGAGATACGGGTACTCGGCGAGGGCCTC
>DASXWX010000371.1:0-1778 GCA_036503395.1 Candidatus Limnocylindrales bacterium | reverse complement strand
CGCATCGATCGTGTCCGCCACCGTGCCCCGAAAGAGGTCCGGGGCGAGCGCGACGAAGCCCTCCTGCGCCAGGCGGTCGGCGTAGCCCCGGATCGTGGCGTTGAGGCCCCACCATGCGTGGAGGACGAGGACGCCGGGTCCATCGCCGATCGTTGGTCGCGACACCCAGGCCCGGCCGCCGTCGGTCCCGTCGAGCTCGATCCATTCGCCCATCGCCGCTCCTCCGTTGTGGGTCGAGGGTAACGGCCTCCACGGCGCGAGCCTGTAGCCTGCGAGGCCGATGACCGTCACTCCAGCCGCCCCCGATCGGCGCCGGCGCGAAGCCGCGACCGTCCGCATCGCCACCTTCTCGGCGCGCCATCGCTGGCCCGTGGTCGCCCTCTGGTTCGTCGCCACCGTCGGGCTGTTCGTCGCCAGCATTGCCGCCGGCGGCACGAACACGCAGGGCGCGGTGAGCCGCGACGAGCGGGCGAAGTTCGAGGCCGCGGAGGCGTACGACCTCTTCAACGCGTCGGGCACGGCGGAGCCGGTCCAGACCGTGATCGTCGTGGTGTCGGACGAAGCAGGTATCGCCGAGCCCGCGGCAGGAGCCGCGCTCGACGACGTCGTCGCGCGGCTCTCGGCTCTGCGCTCGACCGTCGGCGGTGTCGAGGGCCCGGTGTTCGCCGATGTCGTCGACCCGCGGCGGGCGCCACCGCAGGCCGATCTCGTGTCGGCCGACCGGACGACCGCACGGGTGATCGCCCACGCCCCGGGCGACGGTGACGTCCTCGACCAACGGCTGGCCCCACTTCCGGAGGCCCTCGATTCACTCGCCGGGGCGCACCCGGACGTGACGGTTCTCGGCCTGTCGAACTGGCTCGCGAACCGCGAGATCAGCCGAGTGGTCAACGACGACCTCGACGGCAGCCTCCGGCTCACGATCCCGCTGACGTTCGCGATCCTGCTCATCGCCTTCGGGGCCGTCGTCGCCGCGTTCGTCCCGCTCGTTCTCGCCGTCACGGCGCTGCTCGCGGCCTTCGGCGTCCTCGGGCTCTACAGCCAGGCCGTCGATCCGGTCAGCGCATACGCGAGCCAGCTCGTGGTGCTGATCGGTCTCGCCGTCGCCGTCGACTACTCACTCTTCCTCGTGAGCCGGTTCCGGACCGAGCTGCGACGCGGGCGGCAGGTCCGCGACGCGATCCGGACCGCGTCCGCGACCGCCGGCCGGGCCGTGTTCTTCTCGGGCCTCGCGGTGATGATCTCGATCGCCGGGCTGCTCCTCCTCGACGACCCGCTCTTCAAGTCGATGGCAATCGCGACGATCGCGGTCGTGCTCGTCTCGGTCGTCGGGTCGCTGACGTTCCTGCCGGCCGCGCTGTCGATCCTCGGCGGCGGCGTGAACCGTCTGCGGATCCCGTTCTTCGGCCGAGAGCGGGAGGAGGGGACAGGCGCGTGGGCCAGTCTCGTCCGAGCTGTCATGCGCCGGCCGGTCCTGCTCGGCGGCGCGGCGGCGGTGCTCCTGATCGTGATCGGCACGCCCGTCGCACGCCTCCATCTCGGGGCCGTGGACCTGTCGTCGTTCCCGGACTCGGTCGATTCCGTTCGGGCCTTCCGCCTCCTCAACGACAAGTGGCCGAGCGGGACCGAGCTCCAGCTCCAGGTCGCGGTCACGCGGGCGAACGAGCCTGCGACGACGACCGCGATCGATCGCCTCGAGGGCGAGCTGACGAGGGTTTCGGGTCTGTCGGGTCCGGCCCAGATCGCCCCGTCCACCGACGGGACCGTGGCGATGGTCT
>DASXWX010000370.1:0-4148 GCA_036503395.1 Candidatus Limnocylindrales bacterium | reverse complement strand
GCAGCTTCACCCACCACGCGTTCGGCCCGGGCCGGCCCGGTTCGACCGCGAGGCTCGGCGCGATGCCGCTCGCCGCGGCGACGCTGCCGGCATGCGTCGAGGCGGCGAGCGGGACCGGCCGCTCGGGCCCGGGCGGCGAGCCCGAGGCCATGTTCGCGGTTGCGACGACCACGCCAGCGAGGATGAGCCCTTCGACGACGATCCGCCGGGCGAACCCGCCGAGGCGCGAGTCGGCCCCGCCCCGACCGAACAGGTTGAATGCGCCGAGCACGACCGCACCCGCGACCAGCACGACCTTGACGATGAGGGCGACCGCGTACTGGCTGTCGACGGTCGTCAGGTCGCCGGTCTCGAGCCAGGCCGTGTAGACACCGGTTGCGGCCGCGAGCGCCACGGCCACGACGGCGAGTGCCGAGAAGCGGGGGACGAGCGCCGGCAGCCAGGATCCGATCGAATCGGCCCGGGCCACCGCGAGGCCGGCCAAGGCCGCAACCCCGGCGACCCAGACGGCGGCCGCGCCGACGTGGACGGCGATGTTGGCGAGCGGTCCGGGGCCGGCCGCGGCAGGGTGGCCGCCGAGGGCGATCAGGCCGAGCCCGGCCGCGCCGCCGATGCCGGCGAGGACCTCGGCCGCGGCCCGCCGCCCGAGCCGGGCGAGGGCGACGGCGACGGCGGCGATCGCGACCGCGAGCACGAACCGATCGACGAGCAGACCGCCACTGGCGCTGCCAAGCAGATACCCGATCGGGTCGAGGCCCGGTGCCGATCCGGCCGAGAGGCCGAGCACGATGGCCGACACGCCGCCGACGGCGAGCCCGCCGACCTGGGCCTGGAGCACGCCGCGGACGACGAGCCCAGCGGGCCGGACGACAGCGAGCATGACGACGAGCAGCCCGAAGGCGAGCATGAAGCCCAGGTCGCTCAGCGTCCGAGCCTGCACCTCAACGAGGATCTGGCCGGCGTCGTGACCGGCATGGAGATCACCGCCACTCCCGCCGACGTCGAGCGGAAGACTGCCCGCGGCCACGTTCCCGACGCCGAACGAGAGCGAGCCGCTCGTCGAGTGACCATCGGCCGCGGACAGCGCGCGCCAGTTGATCGTGAACGTCCCCTGTCCCAGCGCAGGGAGGGGCGCGACCAGCGTCGTGTCGCTCGCGGGGTCGCGTTCGCCGAGCGCGGTGGCGATCGCGGTCCCGTTCGCGTCGAGCAGGTCGAGCGACGTGTGAGCCGGATCGATCGGCTCGCTGAACACGTGCACGACCCGGTCCGGTGGGTCCGCGAGGACCTCGCCGGATCCCGGCGTGCTGCTGAGTAGTTCGGAATGAGCGTCGGCTGCCGGCACGAGTCCGGCGAGCGGACCGGCCCCACCCACGACGCAGAGCGCGACGATCGCGATAGCGGCCGTCCCGACGGCGGCCGCGATGCGCCGCATCTCAAACGGGCCGGCGTCGCCCGGCCAGCGCGACGCCGAGCGACACGAGCCCGACGACGACCCCGACGATCCCGATGCCAATCGCGACCGGCACGAGACCGGCCGCGTCCTCGCCCTTCTGCGCCTGCGCCGCCACGTCGACGATCGAGGGCAGCTGGTCCGGGAACTCGCCGCTCGCCAGGTCGTGGACCTCGTCGAAGCCGGTCGGGCTCGACGTGAAGCGCTCGTCGATCGGATTGCCTTCGATCGACCCCGTCAGGTGGAAGGTGTACGGACCGGCGGCGGTCGGAATGAAGACCGACTCGTAGTGACTCGGATCGTCCTCGTCCGCACTGAGCGGCAGGTCGAGCGTGCTCGAGCCGTAAGCCGCCTGGGCCTTGAGCGTCTGCTCGAGCCCGGCGACCGGCTGGTCGCCCTTATGGACGAACACCTCGAGCCCGCTTCGCTCGCCGACGAACACCGGCTCGTCGATGAACCCGACCTCGAGCTTGTAGCCGCCGACGTCGCGTTCCTCGTGGGCGAAGGCGGACGGGGCGGTGAGGGCTGCTGTGGCGGCTACGGCCGCGGCACCGACGAGGGCACGACGCGCCCGCGCTCGAATGAACATCTGGTCTGGATCTCCTCGTTCCGGCCGGCGCGAAATCGAGTCGCGCCGAAAGTGGTCAGACGCGCGCGGGCGGCGGCGGCGCCCGACCGGCGTCGAGCCGGACGAGGAGGAACGCGTGGCGATGGAGCGCGGCCGCGATGGCCCAGCGACGGGCCACCCGCGGGAGGCGGTGGACGAGACGGGGCCTCCGTACCCGGCCTGCCCCGAGACGGTCTCGGAGGACCACGATCCGCCAGCGGACGAGCGAGCCGAGCGCGGCGACCACGAACGTGACCGCGCCCAGGATCACGATCGTCACGGGCGAGCCGATCGTGGCCAGCTCCTCGAGCGTGGGCACGTGGCCGAAGGCAACGAGGTGCTCGAGGGCCTCCTGGGCCAGGTAGGCGGCGCAGACCGCGACGAGGAGACGCGGCCAGAGGCGGGCGAGCTCGCCCGCGTAGGTCCCCTCGTGGCTGCGGTCTGCTTGTCCAGCGTCGCTGCGTACGAGTCGCGCCTCGAGGCGCCGTAGGGTCAGCAGCGAGCCGCTGACAAGGGCGACCGCCGCGAGGAGGCCAGTCACTGTGAAGCCGGCCCAGTAGCCGTGGCCGGTCGCGGCCATTCCGGCGGCGAATCCGTCACCGAAACCGAAGCGGACGGCGTATACGGCGTCGTGGGACACGAGCAGCGTGGCGACGACGAGGATGGCGAAGCGGATCGCATGCCAGCCGCCGCGTCCGCGGATCACGGTCACCAAGCGATCCTAGCCCCGATCGGGCGCAGCCCTCATGAGGCGCTCGCTCGCCTTCGCGGAGCAATCGGCGCACAGGCCCGCGATCGACACGTGCGATAGCTCGACGCGGAAGCCCCGGGCGGCGGCGAGCGTCCGGACGAGTCGATCGGCCTCGCGGGGGTCGATCTCCCACACCCGCCCGCAGCCCGTGCAGTGGAGGTGGGCGTGCTCGGCCTCGGGCAGGACGTGGTACTCCTCGCGACCGTCGAGCCCGTGGCTGTGCCGGACGAGGCCGAGCTCCTCGAGGACGTCGAGCGTTCGATAGATCGTTGACGGCGCCGTCGCCGGCTCGATCGCGCGGCAGCGCTCGACGAGCTCCGCACCGGTGACGTGCCCGCCGGTCCGGCTGAGGACGTCGACGAGCGTCCGCCGTTGCGGCGTCCAGCGGAGGCCTCGCGAGTGGAGCCGTTCGCGGACGTTCGTCCACTCGGCAGCGAGCGCGCTCATGCCCCCAGCAACCCCGGCAGGTCCGGCAGGAGGTTCTCGATCCCGAGCAGGAAGATCGAGCCGACGACGAGGCTGAAGACGCCGGCGACGACGCCGATCGCGACGTAGAGCCGCGTCCGGAGCTGGCTCGCGACGAAGCCACTCGCGCTGACCACCACGACGATCGTGTTGGAGGCGAGGAGTCCCGCGATGAAGGCATTCATCATCGGCACGCCGAGGCCGGCCCCGCTCGCGCCGCCGATCGCGGCGATCAGCAGGACCTGCGTCCCGGTCTCCGCACCGACGCCGTGGATCATCCCGACGCCGAACGCCGTGCGCCGACCGTAGGAGCTCATCTCGATGGGGTCCACGTGCTCGTGGCCATGGAGTCGCGCCTGGAGCCGCCGCCAGGCGTAGCGGACCGAATCGAAGACGATCATCCAGCGGCTCCGGAGGCGGAACTCGGCGCCGTGGCGGGCGTACTGGTACAGCGATACGAATACCCAGATTCCGAGCAGCAGGAGGGTCGCACCGACGATGCGGCCCATGATCGGATCGACCCAGTCCGGGAGCACGGCGTTGAAGGCGAGGGCGAGGAGACCGAGCACCGCGACGACGGTCGCGTGGCCGAGCGCGTACAGCGTGCCGAGGAGGATCGCGTGGCGCTGCTCGACCAGGAACGAGGGCCGGCCCCTGCCGCCGTCTGCGGCCGGTGGAACGTAGGTCGCGCTGCCGGGCCCCCTGTCATGTGCCCGGAGCTCAGTCAGACCGCCGTGGCCGTGATGATGTTCGAGGCCGAGCCGGGCGTGGGTGGCCTCGTGCGACTGGGTGCCGGCATCCGCGGCGGCCGTCGTCGAGGTGATGTCGGTGATCGCGGCGATATGGTCCCAGTCGAACCCGTGCCGGAAGCCGAG
>DASXWX010000369.1:0-3276 GCA_036503395.1 Candidatus Limnocylindrales bacterium | reverse complement strand
GATCGCCACGGCCTCACAGCCGAGTTCGGCGGCTCGCGCCGCCCGCGCCGCGATCAGCGCGCGCTGGACGCCCCGTCCACGCCACTCCGGCGCAACGGCCGCGGCCGTGAGCAGCCCGATCCGGCCTCGCGCGACGAGCAGCGCGCCGCCGACGAGCTGACCGCCGACGAGCGCGGCGAAGGGGTGATGGCCGCGCGCTCCACCCAGCTCCCTGAGGATCGACGGCCAGGCCTCCGCATGCGCCCCCCAGCGCCCCGTCGGTCCGTCGGCCCAGGCGTCGACCTCGTCCGGCCGGGCTTCGCGAACCTCGACGCCCTTGGGCGCTTGGGCCGCGCCGACCACCGTGGGTTCGGCCGTGTGCGTGACCAAGCGCTCCGCCGGCTGCGCTCCAGGCCACGGCGGAGAGGGGAACCGGAACCAGATCGCGCGGTCGGTCGCGATCGCGCGGTCGAGGACGAGCGGGAGATAGGACGGCAACGGTCGCAGCCCGAGGGCAACGTTGAACGGACGCCCGGGCAGCTCTGCCGACGAGCCGATCGCGAGCTCGCCGTCGTCGACGATCTCGACATCGAACCCGGCCGCGCGAGCCGCCCGCCACAGCGAGACGTGGGCGAACCGCTCCACCGCCTCGATCGCGAACAGCTCGACCTGGGCGATCGCATCGGAGGCGCGGTCCGGTGGGAGGACGCGGATCCCGTCGCCGGTTCGGACGATGCCCTCGCGAAGCACGCGCGCGTACATCCTTGAATCGTGCGGATGCGTGAGGATCGAGATCCGACCGGATTTCCGATCGCTGAACGAGTCGATGATGTTGTCGCACGGCATCGACGGCGTCGTGACCTCGAGGAGCGCCTCGCCGATTGCGAGCCGCGTGCCGGCGGGCAGGTCGGAGATCACGAGGCCTTCGGTCGTAAGGTTTTCACCGACCGAGCCCGGGAAGATCGGGTGGCCTTCGGCCCGGAGCGCCTCGATGACCTCGTTGCCGAACAGGCAGACCGCCCGAAGCGGGCCGCCGTGGACGCGGTCGCCCCGGTGTCCGTCGCCGTCGAGCCCCATCCGCCGGACGCACGCCTGCTCGACCGGGAGCTTTGGGACGCCGCCCGGCGACACGCTGACCTGCAGGACTCGACCGCTCGCCACCGTCTTCGACATCACCTGGGATCGTAGCGGCCGACGCCGCGAGACCCGGCCCGTCAGCGAACGACGATCTCGACGGATGCAGTGAGCTCGTGAGCCCCGTTCGCGGTGCAGTCGCCGACGTAGGCAACGAGCTCTGCGGTAATACGCCAGCGGCCGGGTGGCAGATTCAGGTCGGGTCCCCGGACGTAGGCGCGGACGAAGTCCGCGTTCGGGTCGCCGTTCGACCATCCGCCGGACTTGGCGAAGGGCTGCGGCACGGGAACGCCGCGGATCATGGAGCCTCGGCGACAGGCGCTGTCACGCACGGAACCGCTCTTACGATTGCCGCCGATCTCGTCGACGGAGAACGCCACCGGACCGCCGGCCGAAGTGCTGATGGTCGGCGAGCTCCTGGCGCCGATGTAGGTGAGGGTCGTGTCGATCTCGATCGGGTCCGGGGCCTCGACGTGCGCGTTTGGCGTCGAGATCGTCAGCTCGAAGGCGTCGTCCGACCGAGTCGTCGAGACGGGCCCGGAGGGAGTCGCGGTCTCGGTCGATGTCTCTCCTGGACCGCTTGACCCGCTCGGGGCGGCGCCCCCACCGATGCAGGCCGACAGGCTGATCGTCAGCGCACCGGCCGCCGCCCCGAGCAGGACCTTCGCTCGCCTCCCCACCACTGGCGGTTGAGACGGGCGAGCGGCCCCCCGGGTTGCGTCGATCACATCCGGAAAACACCGAAGTGCGTTTCGGGGATCGGTGCGTGAAGTGCGGCATCGAGGGCCATCGCCAGGACGCGTCGGGTGTCGAGCGGGTCGATGACGCCATCGTCCCAGAGCCGCGCCGTCGCGAAGTAGGGATTGCCCTCGCGCTCGTAGGTCTCGAGGATCGGCGCCTCGAACGCCTCGCGGTCCGCGTCGGAAGCAAAGCCACCCCGAACGGTCGACAGCACGCGCGCGGCCTGCGGGCCGCCCATGACGCTGATCCGGGCATTCGGCCAGGTCCAGAGGAACCGCGGCGAATAGGCGCGGCCGGCCATCGCGTAATTCCCGGCGCCGAAGCTACCGCCGATGATGACCGTCAGCTTCGGCACGGCGGCCGTCGCAACCGCCGTCACCATCTTCGCGCCATCCTTCGCGATGCCGCCGGCCTCGTAGTCGCGCCCGACCATGAACCCGGTGATGTTCTGGAGGAACACGAGCGGGATCCGTCGCTCGGCGCAGAGCTCGATGAAGTGGGCGCCCTTGAGCGCCGACTCGCTGAAGAGGATCCCGTCGTTCGCGACGATGCCGACCGGCCAGCCGTCGAGGTGGGCGAACCCGGTGACGAGCGTCTCGCCGTAGAGCGGCTTGAACTCGTGGAACCGCGAGCCGTCGACGAGTCGGGCGACGATCTCGCGGACGTCGATCGGACGGCGGGGATCCACCGGGATGGCGTCGTACAGGCCGGCCGGGTCGACCGCTGCGGGCTCGGGCGTTCGGCGGTCGAGCGGGGGTTCGGGTGGTCGCCGGTTGAGGTTGGCGACGATCGAGCGCCCGAGCGCGAGCGCGTGGTCCTCGTCGACCGCGAGGTGGTCGACCACCCCCGAGGTTCGGGCGTGGACGTCCCCGCCTCCGAGCTCCTCGGCGGTCACCTCCTCGCCGGTCGCGGC
Organism: Candidatus Limnocylindrales bacterium; assembly: GCA_036503395.1. Lineage (GTDB taxonomy): Bacteria > Chloroflexota > Limnocylindria > Limnocylindrales > CSP1-4 > DASSHA01. The sequence continues at coordinate 509 of DASXWX010000369.1, read as the reverse complement.
CTTCACGAGCGGCGGGCCGCCGAGGAAGATCGTGCCCTGGTTGCGGACGATGACCGTCTCGTCGCTCATCGCCGGGACGTAGGCGCCGCCGGCGGTGCTGCTGCCCATCACGACCGCGACCTGGGGGATGCCCTCGGCCGACAAGCGGGCCTGGTTGTAGAAGATCCTCCCGAAGTGCTCGCGGTCCGGAAAGACGTCGGCCTGGCGGGGCAGGTAGGCGCCGCCCGAGTCGACGAGGTAGACGCACGGCAGCCGGTTCTCGAGCGCGATCTCCTGCGCGCGCAGGTGCTTCTTGACGGTCAGCGGGAAGTATGTGCCGCCCTTGACGGTGGCGTCGTTGGCGACGATAACGCACTCCTGCCCCTCGATGACGCCAACACCCGTCACGATGCCCGCCGAGGGCGCTTCGCCGTTGTACATCGCCCAGGCCGCCAGTGGGTTGAACTCCAGAAAGGGCGTCTCTGGATCGCAAAGCACCTCAACCCGCTCGCGCGCCAGCAGTTTGTTGC
>DASXWX010000368.1:0-2587 GCA_036503395.1 Candidatus Limnocylindrales bacterium | reverse complement strand
GGTCGGAGATCTCGCGCGGATTGCCGGTTCGAAGGCCCGCCGCGACGACCGGTCCCGAGAGGTCGGCCTCGAACATCCGGGCGATCGCCCGTCTCGTCGGCGGCCGCCGACCCGCCCGGAGGCCGGGAGTGGCCGGCGATCGCTTCGCCTTCACCATCGGCCGGACCCTACCGGTCTTCGGGCATCCGTGCAACCTTGCACGCGAATAGCCGGGGAACCGGCTCCGCGCGGGTACTCTGCAGGCGATGCCCACGGTTTCCTCTCCGGATACAACCGCGCTCGTCTTCCCCGGCCAGGGGTCCCAGGCCGTCGGGATGGCCGCCGAGCTCGTCGCCGCTTCGCGCGCCGCGGCGGCCGTGTTCGAGGTCGCCGACGCCGCCCTCGGGCGATCGATCACCCGGCTCGCCTTCGAAGGCCCGACGGACGAGCTGAACCTGACCGAGAACGCCCAGCCGGCGCTCCTTGCCGCCTCGATCGCCTATCTCGAGGCGCTGCGCGAACGCTGGGCGCTGCCGGCGAGTGAGGCCCTGCCGTTCGCCTTCGTCGCCGGCCATTCGATGGGCCAGTACAGCGCGCTCGTCGCCGCCCGGTCCCTCGATCTCGGCGACGCCGTTCGGCTCGTCGAGCAGCGCGGGCGCCTCATGCAGGCCTCGGGGTCCGGTCGGGAGGGCCGGATGGCGGCCGTCCTCGGGCTCCCGGACGATCAGGTCGACGATCTCCTCGAGCGGGCGGCGCCGGGCGGCCTCATCACCGTTGCAAATCGGAACGCCCCGGGCCAGATCGTGCTCTCCGGCGAGCGCCGCGCGATCGATCTCGCGATGGCCGCCGCGCGCGAGCTCGGGGCGAGGCGGGCCGTCGAGCTGCCGGTGTCCGTCGCAAGCCATTCGCCGCTGATGGCCGAGGCCGCCGACGGCCTCCAGGCCGTCCTCGCCGAGGTCGAGGTCGTCGACCCGCGGCCCGCGCTCCGGGCCAACGGCGACGGGCATCTCATCGAGGACGGCGACGCCGCCCGCAACGAGCTCGTCGACCATCTCACGACCGGCGTCGACTGGATCGCCGTCGTCGAGGCGATGGCGGCCGACGGAATCACCCAATTCATCGAGGTCGGGCCCGGGCGGGTCCTGACCGGACTCATCAAGCGAATCGCGCCCGACGCCGAGGCGATCGCCACCGACGATCCATCGGCGCCGGACCACCTCTTCGTCCCCTAGGAGCCAGAACGTGCGCAGCCCCGACTACACCCGCCGAATCGTCGTCACCGGTCTCGGCGTCATCAGCCCGGTAGGCAACGACAGGCAGACCGCCTGGTCGAACCTGCTCAACGGCGTGTCCGGCATCGGCGAGATCACGAAGTTCGACGTCACGCCCTACGACCAGCGCGCCGCCGGCGAGGTCAAGGACTTCGTCGCGACCGAGTGGCTCGACGCGAAGGCCGTCCGTCGATCCGAGCCTGCGCTCTGGTACGGCGTCGCCGCCGCGAAGCAGGCCGTCGCGGATGCCGGGCTCGAGATCACCGACGCGAACCGGACCGACATCGGCGTGGTCTTCGGCTCCGGTGCGGGCGGCCAGACGCTGATGATCGACAACTGGACGGTGCTCCGGGACAAGGGGCCGCAGCGGGTCGCGCCGACGTTCATCGCGAACGGCCTCGTCGATTCGACCTCGGGCATGATCGCCATCGAGACGGGCGCCATCGGCCATAACATCTGCGTCGTCTCGGCCTGCTCGACCGGGACGAGCTCGGTCGGCGAGGCCGCCGAGGCGATCCGCCGCGGCGACTGCACGGCGGTGATCACAGGCTCGACCGAGATGCCGCTCCTCGAGGTCGCCCACGCCGGTTTCGGCAACATGCGCGGCCTCGGCAACCCCCGCCCGGGCGAGCCGATCTCGAGCGTGTCGCGCCCCTTCGACGCCACGCGTGACGGATTCGTCCTCGGCGAGGGGGCCGGCTCCCTGATCCTCGAGGACCTCGAGCTTGCGAAGGCGCGCGGGGCGCGGATGTACGCCGAGGTGGTCGGCTACGGGTCGGCCGCGGACGGCTGGGACATGATCCAGCCGATCGAGGGCGGAACCGGATCGGCTCGGGCGATGAAGATGGCACTCGAACGGCGCGGGTTCCCCGCCGACCACGTCGACGTCATCAACCCCCACGGGACGTCCACGCCCCTCGGCGACAAGCGCGAGGCCGAGGCGATCTGGGCGGTCTTCGGCCCGCGGGCGTCGGGCGATGCGCGATCGCTCGCGATCAGCGGCACGAAGTCGATGACCGGCCACATGATGGGTGCCGCCGGCGCCTTCGAGGCGTTCGCCACCGTGATGACCGTGGCCGAGGGCTGTATCCCTCCCACGATCAACTACCGCGACCCCGATCCTGACTGCGACCTCTGGATCCCGAACGAGGCCGTCGAGATGCCGGTCCGGGCCGCGCTGTCGAACAATATCGGCCTCGGCGGCCACAACGCCGCGGTCATCTTCGCCCGCTACGAGGGGGACTGAGGGGGAGCCGCCGTCGGGACGCGCCTCCCCGCGGCCCGCGAGATCCAGGAACCTCCGCGTCGTTCCCCGATGCCTTTCGCAGCATCAGCTC
>DASXWX010000367.1:0-3081 GCA_036503395.1 Candidatus Limnocylindrales bacterium | reverse complement strand
CCCGGCGCGAGGCTGCTCCACATCGGTCCCCACAAGACAGGGACCACGGCGCTCCAGGGCGCGCTCTGGCTCGCCCGCGACGAGCTCCTCCGACAGGGCGTGCGACACGCAGGGCCGACGCGGAATCCCTCGAACCAGGTGCGTGCGGTCGTCGGCCAATCGTCGGCCTATTCGGACAGCCCGCCTCCGATCGGGCAATGGCGAAGCCTGGTTCGGGAGATCACCGGTGCGCACGAGCGTCTCGTGATCGTCAGCAGCGAGTTCTTCGCGGCGGCGAAGCCGGACGCGATCCGCCGGATCGTCCACGACCTCGACCCCGCCCGCGTCCACGTGGTGGTGACCCTGCGGCGGCTCGACCGCGTGATCCCTTCCATGTGGCAGCAGAACGTCCAGGCCGGCCGGACGACGGCCTTCGAGCCGTGGCTCGAGGGCCTCTTCCGCGAGCCGCCGGGCCGCCCGAACCCCGCGTTCTGGCTCCTTCATCGCCACGACGAGCTGATCGCCCGCTGGGCGGCTGTGGTCGGCGCCGACGGCGTCACCGCCGTCGTCGTCGACGAGGACGACCGCGACCGCCTGCTGCGGACGTTCGAGCGGCTGGTCGGTATCCCGGAGGGAACGCTGGCCCTCGACGAGGACCTCGCGAACCGCTCGCTGACGATGCAGGAAGCCGAGGCCGTCCGAGCCTTCAATCGGGCGTTCGAGGCCGAAGAGCTCCCCCGCGCCCTGCATGCGCGGATCATGCGGTTCGGGGCGGCGCAGGTGATGAAGCGGCGCCCACCGACCCCCGACGAGGACGCGGTGGAGATGCCGGCGTGGGCGATCGATCGCGCGCGGGCGGTGCAACGCGAGATCGTCGCGAACGTCGCCTCGTCCGGAGTCCGCGTCGTCGGGGACCTCGGTCGGCTGACTGCTGATCCCCCTCCGCTCCGGAGATCGGAGGCGTCGCCGTTGCCGGAGGCCGGCGGGACCGACGCGGGCCCGGAGATCGCCGCAAAGATGGCGATCGGCGTCCTCCTCGCGTCCGGCGCGGCCCGCTCCGAGGGGATGCGGCTGGGGCGCCTCGAGTTCGCGGAGCCGATCGAGCTGGCACGCGTGTCGACGGTCCAGCTCGGGGCGGTCCTCGTCGGTCGAGCGAAGAACGCGATGGTCTCGAGGCTGCGCGGTATCCCGTTCGTCCGCCGTTGACGCGGGGAGTCGGGCGCGGGTGGGGGTGCGATGGTACCTTCGCTGGCGGCGTCGCTCGGTCGCGGAACCGACCGTCCTCGAGCCGCCGAGCCCCGGTCCGGTACCCGTGTCGCCCATGCCCAGGAGTTCCGCGCACCGACGATGATCGACGTATCCCTGCTCGACCTGCGCACGGCAACCGACGCCCGGCTCGCGGCCGCCCTCGCCGCCGGAGCGGGCGAGCGACTCCTGGATCTGCGCCAGCGGATGGGTGCCGGGGCATTCGACGAGGCCGAGCTTCGGCGCGCCGGGGACCGCGTCGCACAGGAATTCATCGCGGAACGGCTCGCCGCGCTCAGACCGGACGACAGCGTCCTGTCCGAGGAAGCGGCCGACGATCGCACCCGGCTGGAGGCATCGCGCGTCTGGATCGTCGACCCGCTCGACGGCACCCGCGAGTTCTCCGAGCGCAACGCGGACGGGTCGTGGCGCGACGACTTCGCGGTTCACGTCGCGTTGTGGCAGCGGGGCCTGGGCCTGACGGACGGCGCCGTCGCGCTTCCGGCCCGGGATCGCACCTACGCCTCCGATCTGCCCACGGCGCCGACCGATCCCGGAACCGAGGCTGTGGTCGCAGGGCGGCGCACCATCCGAATCGCCGCGAGCCGGACGCGGCCCCCGGCGATCGTCGGCGACCTGGCGGACGCCGGCCAGGCGGAGCTGGTGCCGATGGGGTCGTGCGGCGTCAAGGCGATCGCCGTCCTCGAGGGCGAGGCCGACGCATACGTCCACGCGGGCGGCCAGTTCGAGTGGGACTCCGCGGCGCCGGTCGCGGTCGTCACGTCCGCCGGCCTCGTCGCGACCAGGCTCGACGGCTCGCCGCTCGAGTACAACCGGCCGGACGCGAGCCTCCCCGACCTCGTCATCTGCCGCCCGGATCTGATCGAGCTCCTTCGCAACCTGCTCGGCGGAATCCGCCCCGAAAGGGCGACCGCATGACGGCGCGCGTCCCGCGAGCCGGCACGCACGTCCTCAGCCAGCTCCGGGCACTCGAGGCCGAGAGCGTTCACATCTTTCGCGAGGTCGTCGCCGAGATGCAGCGGCCGTGCCTGCTGTTCTCCGGCGGCAAGGACTCGACGCTGATGCTCCACCTCGCCCGCAAGGCGTTCGCACCGGCCCGTATCCCGTTCCCGATCATGCACGTCGACACGGGCCTCAACTTCCGGCAGGTGCTCGACTACCGCGACCAGTGGATCGAACGCCTCGGGCTGCAGCTGATCGTGGCGTCCGTGCCGGATGCGATCGAGCGTGGCCTCGTCCGCGAGGAGCCGAACGGCTCGCGCAACCGGATCCAGTCGCCGGTCCTGCTCGAGGCGGTCGAGCAGAACAGGTTCGACGCGCTCTTCGGCGGCGCGCGCCGCGACGAGGAGAAGGCGCGGGCGAAGGAGCGCGTCTTCTCATTCCGCGACGAGTTCGGCCAGTGGGACCCGAAGAACCAGCGGCCCGAGCTCTGGAGCCTCTACAACGGCCGCGTCCACCCGGGCGAGCACATCCGCGTCTTCCCGCTGTCGAACTGGACCGAGCTCGACGTCTGGACCTACATCGCCCAGGAGGAGATCGAGCTGCCGGAGCTCTACTTCGCCGAGGAGCGCGACGTGTTCGTCCGGGACGGGATGCTGTGGGGCGTCAGCGAGTTCACGACGCCGAAGCCGAACGAGACGGTCGAGAAGCGCCGGGTCCGGTATCGGACGATCGGCGACGCGAACCTCACGGCGGCCGTCGAGTCCGACGCGGACACGCTCGAGAAGATCGTGGCCGAGATCGCGGTCGTGCGCGTCACCGAGCGGGGCGCCACACGCGGCGACGACAAGGTCAGCGACGCGTCGATGGAAGACCGCAAGAAGGAAGGCTATTTCT